>JAAWJE010000021.1 GCA_022796725.1 Clostridia bacterium
AATGAAATTATAAACAAAAAATATTCAAAGTATATTATAAGTTATTTAATACCAGAAGTTAAAGCAATAGAGATTATTTCATCAGAAACAAATAAAGCAAATGCTATAACTGAAATAGCTAAAATAGAAAATATAAATAAAAAGAATGTTTTTACTATTGGAGATAGTTACAATGATATAGAGATGATAGAAAATTTTAATGGTTTTTGTGTAACAAGTGCAGAAAATGAAATTAAAAATATTAGTACTAAAGAGTATATAAGTGTTTCAGAGCTAATAGATGAATTATTAGAAAAAAGAAGGAGATTAACAAATGGGTAATTTATCAATAAATGTAATAATAGCACAAATAGCAGGAATATTTGCAATGCTAGTTTTTGCAATAGTACCACAACAGAAAAGTAAAAAAAGAAGTTTAATAATGCAGATAATATCAGATATATTTTATGGAATTCAGTATTTACTTTTAAACGCATTTTCAGCAGTTGCTTCAAATGTTATAGGAGCAGTAAATAAATATATATTTTATGTTTTTGCAAAGAAAAATAAAAATGTACCAATTATTATATTATTTATTTATATTGCAATAACAATAGTATCAGGAATATTAACTTTTACTAATATTCTTAGTGTTTTTCCAATTTTTTTATCAATTTTATATACATATGGAGCTTGGCAAAGCAATTTAAAAATATATAGAATAATATCAGTTGTAGGAGCAGCATTATGGATAATATATAATTTTTCAGTAGGAGCATATATAGGAGCTATAGGAAATGTAATTCAACTAATTTCTGCAATAATTGCTGTTATAAGATTAGATATAATTAAAAAAGAAGAAAAAATTAACAATCAAGAAAATGCAGAGATACTTACAAAATAAAAATTTAGAAAGGCTAATAAAATGAGAGAAATAACTATCGAAATGGCATGTTCTATAAATGGAATGATTGCAAAAGAAAATGGAAGTGAGGAATTCTTATCTTACAGAGGATGGGAAATAATGATAGAGTTCTTAGAAAAATATGATGTTCTTATATGGGGAAGAAAAACATGGGATAGTATATTATCATCTGAAGAAAATTATATAAATGACTTAAAAAAATTTAATATTATTATTTTAAGTAATAATAAAGAAAATAAAAATGAATTTTCAAATGTTACTTATTGCAGTTCTATTGAGGAGTGCTTAAAAATTTGTGAAAAATTCAAATATGAGAAAATATTTATATCTGGTGGAGCAATAATAAATAATGCTTTTATGGAAAGACAAATAGTAGATTATATTATTTTAAATTATAATCCTTTTGTACTAAATGAAGGAATACCATTATTTACAGGAAATTATTTTGAAAATAAATTAAAATTAGAAAATATTATAAAAGAAAAAGATGATATAGTACAAGTACATTATAAAGTAGTAAGGAAATAAAAAGATGGAAATAGATTTTAAATTAGAAAAGGTAAACCTTGACGAAAAGGATATTCTTTATAGATTATTACAATATTCGCTTTTTGAAGAAAGTATTAGCGATTTAAATGAAATGAATGACCAAGCTATTTTTGAATATAAATGGTTTGAAAAATATTTTTCAGATGATAGTGATAGAATAGCATATTTTATAAGAGAAGAAAAAACAAATAAATTATTAGGATTTGTTATGATAAACAAATATCTTCAAAAGTTTAGCACAGGACATTCAATTGCAGAATTTATGGTAATTCCTAAATATAGAAGAAAAGGTATAGGAAGGAGAGCTGCAATAGAATGTTTTAATAAATATAAAGGTAATTGGGAGGTAAAACCTTCTTATGGTAATAAATCTGCTTATACTTTTTGGTATAATATAATTAATAAATACACGAATAATAACAATAAATTTGAAGATGGTATTTTTTTATTTAATAATAAAAGTAGAAAAAATATAACTCTCAATAATTGAAGAAATTAAAATTACATGATAAAATGGGCAAAAATAAGAACATTATTAAAAAGGAGAGAAATACATGGAAGAATTAATAGATGTATTAGATGAAGATGGAATAAAGACAGGAGAGATACTTTCAAGAAGTGAAATTCATAAAAGAGGACTATGGCATAAAGTAATAGTAATTGCTATAGTAAATGAAAACAACCAAGTTCTAATGCAACAAAGATCATATAATAAAGAGAAAAATGCTGGTATGTGGGATATATCTGTTGCAGGTCATATTAGTACAGGACAAGATTCATTATCTGCTGCGAAAAGAGAAATTAATGAGGAAGTAAGTGTTAATCTTGGATATACAGTAGATATAAAAGATTTTAGATTTATGTTTTCTTATAGAACACAAGAAAAAATAAATGAGAATTATATGGATAGACAATATCATGATTTCTTTATATTAAGAAAAAATGGATTAAAAGAAGAAGATATAAAAATACAAGAAAGTGAAGTAGAAAAAGTAAAGTTTGTTAATGTTAGTGAATTGAATAATATGATAGAAAATAAAGAAGTTGTTGAAAGAGACGCATTATACAAAGAATTAATGGATTATTTATTTAGAGTATAGAAGGCTATCATTGTCCACCTATTCAAGCCATACACTGGATACAGTATATATTAATAAATCAGTGGAGGATGAATTTATTTTTGAAATTATAGATAATTCTTATGAAGAAGTAATAAATAAAAAGTACAAAAAGAGATATTAGAAAATAAAATAATGTTAAATTCAAAATCAAAAAGATAAGAATGATTAAAATTAATAAATAAAGGAGAACTATATGTTATCAAATAAGCTAAAATTAGGTGATACAATAGGAATAATATCGCCATCAGCACCAATAAAAGAAGATTTAAGAGAGAGATTTAGCAGAGGAATAAAAGTATTTGAAAATATGGGATTTAATATTAAGCTTAGTAAAAATGTATATTCAAATACATTAGGCTATTCTGCTACAATAGATGAAAAAGTAGAAGATATAAAAGAAATGTTTTTAGATAAAAAAGTAAAAGCAATAATATGTTCACAAGGAGGACAAAATTCTAATACAATTCTTTCACATATAGATTATGAACTGATAAAAAATAATCCAAAAATAATAATGGGAATTAGTGACTCAACAGCACTATTAAATGCAATATATGCAAAAACAGGGATAATAACATACCATCAAAATGATATAATATGGGGACTAGGTGGAGAAGTTTCAGAAAAAGAAATTAATGATTTTAAATTACGATTAGTAAATGGAAAGATTGGAGAAATAGAGCATTTTACAAAATGGAAATGTATAAAAGAAGGAGAAGCAGAAGGAAAGTTAATAGGAGGAAATTTATCAACTTTAGTCAAGTTATTAAATACTGATTATTGTCCAGATTTTAATAATAGTATATTATTTTTAGAAGTGTATGCAGATTCTACACCATTAGATGAAGTAGATAGTAAAATAAACATTTTAAATCAATATAAAGTATTTGACAAAATAAAGGGATTATGGATAGGATACTATGAAAAAGATACAGAATTAGCAAAATTTGAGGATGTTATAAAAAATAACTTAAAAGATAATGATTTCCCAATATTAAAATGTAATGATTTTGGACACAATTGTGAAAATGTTCTTATTCCAGTAGGTGCAAAAGTAAGATTAGATGCTAAGGATTGCAAAGTAGAAATATTAGAAGAAACATTAATGTAGTAAAGGAGAGAGTAATGAAAGATTTATTAAAAACAAATTGTTTTGATGTTGAAGAAACTATGATAATTGTTGGAAGTTGTCTTGAGAATATGCAGTCAGAAGCTTATAAAGAACTAACTAAGATATCTAATAATATCTATGAAGTATGTTTAGAGAAAGAACATGTAAATATGGTAGTAACTAAAGTAATAGGAATGCTTGCAAGAGAAAAAGTAAAAAAATTAATATTTGCAACAGTAGATAAATCACCTCATTGTACACAATTACATTATGTAGTAAAAGAACTAGAAAATGCTATAAATTTAGATAATATACAAATAATAAATTATGTAGCAGTAGATAACAAACTAATAGAAATACCAATAGAAGTAATTGGAATTTCTAAAAATTTATCTAAATTAAAAGAGAAATTAAAATAAAAGAAAATTAAATTTTAAAAACAAGTAGTTATAAATGAAATGCACCCAAAAAGTGTTTAACTTTTTGGGTACGCTTCAAAATTAGCTATTTGTTTTTTATTAACATAAATTATTATGATTTTCTTAAGATTTAATGTTTTTTCTTAAGACTTTATTAATATTATTGAATGTATATTTTTAGCTTCTTATAATAAAGTTAAATAAGTTATGTAAGAACTTTTTTATAGGAGGTAAAAAATATGGAATTTATATCGAATGAAGGTAAAGAAATTGAAATAGAAGCTAATGAAAATATATATTTAAGACATGCAATAAAAACTAGGTTTATAACCCAAAATGACAATTATATAGATGTTATTAAGGAATATGTTTCAGATATTTATGAAGAAGGAGATATAATTTCTATTAGTGAAAAGATAATTAGCCTTTGTCAAAATAGAGTTATAAAAAGAGAAGATATAAAAATTGGAATTTGGGCTAAGTTTTTATCAAAGTTTGCTTCAAAAACATCTGCTGGTGTAGGAGTAGGAGAAACAATAAAAATGCAGTATGCTATTAATAAAGTTGGGGTAATTAAAGTTATTTTTGCAAGTATTGCTAGTGCAATTACAAAATTAATTGGAATTAAAGGAGTTTTTTATAAAATAGTAGGACAGGAAGTGAGTGGACTAGATGGTTTTTATGACCATATATGGGAAGAATATGGTGATATAGGAATAGAACTTCCAGAAAAACCAAACGAGGTTTGCAATGAAATAAAGCAGGAATTAGGAATTAGTTCAATGATTGTAGATGCTAATGATTATGGAAGAGAAATTCTAGGAAAGTCTACTGATATACTACTACAAGAAGACGAATTAAAGGAAATTATAAGAGATAATCCAGCAGGACAAGGAAAACAGCAAACTCCAATTATTCTTATTAGGAAGAAAGTATAAATTTGTTAATAGTTCATGAATATAAGGGAAATCCAATTATGGATATTCTCTTTATTTATTTTTTTATAATATGGCAAAATTATATTAGGTGTGATATACTAATTATATTATTTAATAAAAAAGGAGGCAATTTAATGGTATACGAATTTGCTAAATATCCTGATGAAACATTGGTGGTTTTTTCAGATATTAGAAAAAAAGAAAATGGAGAAGAATATATCCATATTACTTTTGAAAGACCAACTGAAAAAGGTTTTGATACTGTGATATTTGAACTTCCGAGTTATGAAATAGTAGAAAAAGACGGAAATTATACAGAAGAAGAAATACAAGAGTTTAAAGAAACAGTAGAAAAAGGGGCACATCTATTTTTTAAATATGCCCGTGAAGGGGGTATTAAATTTGCCTAGTATTTTAGAAGTAATGCGGATATAAGATTTATTTTTGGTCAAATGAGAATAATGAACCTATTCACATTCATATTTCAAAGGGAAAACCAACAGAAAATTCAACTAGGTTTGGCTTACGAAATCAGGAGGTTGTATTTTGGCTAATAATAATGGACATATTTCTGAAAGAGAATTAAATAGATTACTTGAAATAATACCTATATATTATCTTAAAATTGTTTCAAAATGGAGAGAAAAATATGGAGATGATGAAGTAAAATTCTATTGTTAAATTATTACTTATTAAAATAAGTATAATGTAAATGTTAAAAATACAAAAAAGGTGTATAGTATGAAATATTATTTTTTATGTGAAGAATTTTTAAAATATATAGATACAAATGATATTGAAATATCAATAAAAAATTATATTAATAATAATTATGAAATTTTAAATGATATATATTTTACTCCAAAGAAAATAGATAAAGATAAAATTGAAGATGTTATAAAAGATAAAGAATATAAAAATTTGTTATTAAATATGATTTCAAATTTAAAAAATATTGATTTAGAAAAAACTTTTGCAAATATAATAGATAAGTTAGGGAATATATTAAACTATAAAAATGTAAGCAAAAAAATATATGTAATTATAGGACTAAATACTACTACTATATATTCTACAAAATATAAAAATGAAGATGTAACAGTAATACTTTTAGAATCTAGCCTAGGACTAGAGGAAAATATAAAAATGTTACTTGCACATGAATATACTCATTGGATTAGAGAAAAAGAAATTAAACATGATATATTTGAAAGTTGTATTGGAGAGAGATTTATAACAGAAGGAATAGCTTGTAATTTTTCAGAAGAAATAGTACCGAATAATAAAAAGAGCTATTATTGCATAGTACCAGATGAAGCAGTTAAATGGGTAGAAAATAATATGCAACTACTAGATAAGATGGTACAAAATGAATTATACAAAAAAGATATGATGTATGATTTCTTTTATATGTTTGCAAAAACAAAATTACCAGATATGCCAGCTAGAACAGGATATGTTTATGGATATTTAAAGGTAAAAAAATATATTGAAAAGTATTCTTTAAAAGTAAAAGATATTGTAAATATTGATTGGAAAATAATCTTAAAAGAAAATCAAGGGGAAATAGATTATGAAAGTCATAGCAGGTTGTGTAATTAAAAAAGATGATAAAATATTAATGGTAAAAGAAGCAGACAAAAAACATTATGGAAAATGGAATTATCCAGCAGGAAAAGTTGAAGAATTTGAGAAAGTAACAAACGGAGCTATAAGAGAGACTTTTGAAGAAACAGGTTGCACAGTAAAACTTACAGGAGTATTACCAATAGTAAGTGTAGACTTAGAAAATGAAACACATCTTTTGATAAGATTTACAGCAGAAATAATTAAAGAAGATATTAAATTTGATAAAGAAGAAATACTAGATGTAAAATGGATTTCTATTTGTGATATAAAAAATATGAAAAGAGAAGAACTTAGAGGATATGAAACTAATAAAAAGACCATTTATGATATTGAAAATAATAATATATATCCATTAGAAATATTTGATAATACTAAATACAACGATTAAAAGGAGAAATATATGTTTTTAGATAAGAAAGTTATAATATTTGATATGGATGGAACTTTAATAGATTCAATTAATATTTGGAATGAAGTCGATATGCTTTTAATTAGAAAATTAGGATTTAATGGAGAGCTAGAAAGTGATAAGATTCAACTTCAAAGGGACAACTTACTTAGAATAAATAGTAAAGCAGAAAATCCATATTTAGAATATTGCAGAGAACTAAAAAGAATATATAATTCAAGTTTAAGAGAAGAAGAAATTGATAATCTAAGATATGAAATTGCTAAAGATTATTTAACAAATAAAATTGACTATAAGAAAAATGCTGATGTTTTTTTTAGGGAATTAAGAAATAGAGGATATATTCTTGCAGTTGCAAGTACTACAAAAAGACGTAATATTAATATTTATAAAAATGAAAATAAAAATATAATAAATAAAGCAAATATTGATGACTATTTCAAAGTTATATATACAAGAGATGATGTAGAAGAAATTAAACCTAATCCAGAAATTTATTTTAAAATGCTACAAGAACTTAGTGTAGATAAAAAAGATTGTTTAATCTTTGAAGATTCTTTAGTTGGAATTGAAGCTGCTAAAAATGCAGGAATTGAAGTAGTATCAATATATGATAAGTATTCTGATAGTGATAGAGATAAAATTAATAAGTTATCTGATTATCAAATAAGTAATTATCAAGAAGTAATAAACATTTTAAAAGGAGAAATTAGTTTATGAAGGAAATAGATAAAATAGCATTGATATATTTAAAAGATGGAAAGATATTAAGTACTTTATCAAAAGGAAAAGATACATATTATATTCCTGGTGGAAAAAGAGAAGGAATGGAAACAGATAAGCAAACTTTAATTAGAGAATGCAGAGAAGAACTAACAATTGATATACTTGAAGATACACTAAAATATTATGGAACATTTGAAGCACAAGCACATGGAAAAGCAGAAGGTGTATTAGTGAAAATGACTTGTTATAATGCAGAATTTAATGGAGAGTTAAAAGCAAACTCAGAAATACAAGAAATTAGATGGCTTGGTTATAATGATTTAGATAAAATATCTCCAGTTGATAAATTAATATTTAAAGATTTATATGAGAAAAAATTATTAAAATAAAAGGAAAAAATATGAATAAAGATGAATTAAAGAAACAATTAGATAATTTAAGTAATAAAAGTAGTGTAGAAGAAGTACAGAAATATATTAAGGACATGTTTGAATTAAGAGGATTTAGAACAAACTTATTAGAGAGAATGTGTATATTAACAGAAGAAGTAGGAGAACTTGCAAAAGAAGTGAGAAAAACAGACAATAATATAGGAATTGACATAAATAAGAACTATAATTCAAGTTTAGAAAATGAAATAACAGATGTGTTTATTTGTTTAATGGGAATGTGCGAATTATTAGATATGGACATAATAGATGGGTTAAAAAATAAAGAAGAGATAAATTTTAAAAGAGAATGGAGAAAAATATGATAAAAAATATAATATTTGATATGTCAGAAGTTATAATTTCTGGATATTTTGGAGTTGAAGAATTAATAGAAAAAAATACTAATATGTCAGCAGGAGAATTTTTAAAGAGAAAACAAGAAACAATAGAAATATTTTTTGATTTAATGAGAGGAAAAATTTCAGAGGATGAGTATATAAATCATCTAACAAAAGGAGCAGATGTAAGCAAAGAAAAAATAAAAGAATTATTTAGAAAAAATATAAATATACCAGTTGAAGGAACAATGGATATAATTAAAAGATTAGAGGGTAATTATAATCTTATACTGTTATCAGATTATCCAAAAGAGTGGAAAGAGTTTTTATTAGAAAACAATAAAGAAATAGAAATATTTAAAATTAAATACTTTTCATGTGATTATGGAAAAATAAAATCAGATGGAGATTTTTTTAAATATGTAATAAAAGATTTGAATATAAGTCCAGAAGATAGCATTTTTATAGATGATTTAGAACGTAATGTAGAAACTGCCAGTAAATATGGAATTAAAGGTATAGTTTTTAGAAATTCAAAACAACTTGAAGAAGAACTTAAGAAAGTAGGATTATTGTAATGAAACAGATTATTATAGATATAGGCTCTGGAAATGTTAAAACATATAATGTAGAAGATTTTAAAAGTGCTAGATTAATACATTTAAAAAATATAGTATTTAAAAGGAACTTTTCGATAGAAAATGGTATTTCTGAAAAAGATAAAGAACAATTGATAGAAGAAATGACAAATATAAGAAAAAGTAATCCTGATGCACAAATTCATGCGTATGCAACAAGTGTTTTTAGAATGTTAAATAATAAACAACTAAAAGAATTACAGTCAGAAGTAATACAGAAAACTGGAATAAAAATTAATGTAATATCACAAGAAAAAGAAGAGCAGTATATGGCAGAAGCAGTAGGAAATATAGGAGAAATTAAAGAGCCATATTTAGTATGCTGTGTAGGTGGAAGTTCAACTGAAATGATTGTTATGCAAGAAGGAAAAATAATAGAACAATTAACAGAGGAATTTGCTACTGGTGATATGCTTAAAAAATTTCCACAGATTTCAGAAGATACAACTGATTTAAAAATAGAAGATTTAAGAGATTACATAAAAAATAGTTTTGTAAATCTACCTAAAACTAAATGTAGATTTGCTATTTTTACAGGTTTTCATTTAATGTATAATACTGTTGCAGGAAATGATATGCAAGAAAATACTTTTTTTAAAAGAGAAAATGTACCATATTATATAACTACAAAACAATTTAATGAGAATAACGAAAATGCTTTGAATAATAGAAGTTTAAATGAACTAAAGAAAAAGTATCCAGAAAATCCTAATTTTATGGATGGAACAAGAGGTGCTAATACTATTGTAGGCTATATTTTAGAAAGAATAGGAGCAGAGTTTTATTTTCCAACTAATTTGAATATGATTGATGGCATTATTTCAGAATTGAGAGATAAAAATAAAGGTATAGAAAGATAAGCTGAATGATAGTGAATATAAAAATTGAAAACTTATACATATTATGCTAGAATAAAGCATATTTTAAAGAGAGGTAAAAACTTATTAATTTAAAAATATCTTATATAATATAAAACTACTTGTAGGAATAAAAAATTTCTATGAGTAGTTTTTATATATCTATTCTTAAGAAATTTTATAGAAAGAGATGCTTAAAATGAAAAAATTAAAATATAAATCCAGTGGAATTATTAGTATAAAATTAAATATTGAAAAAGATTTTATTAAAAATGCTATTATAATGGGAAGAATTACAGAAGATTAAAAAATTATGTAGTAGATTAAAATAGTAGAAATTTAAGTAATATTATGATAGAATATATAAAAGTTTTTAAAAGAGAGATGTAAAAATGATTTTAGATTTAAGTAAAAAAGAACATATACCAATTATTAATACATATAAAAAGTGTAAAGGAATTTCATCAGTTAATAAATATTTTCCAAATTTAAGCCCAATAAATAAAATGTATGTAATTAATGATTTAGAAGATTGGGAAAAGGTTGAGAGTGAATTTCCTGCAGAAATGATGACAGTAAGATGTGATTGTAAAAAAGGAGTTAATGGAAAATTACCAAGCGGACAAACATTTAACAGAGATAGAGTAAGAGGTTATATAGAAAAACTTAAATCAGTTGTTCCTGATGCAGTAATAATATTAGAAGATTTAAAAGAAGGCTCTAATGAAAGAATACATACACAAGGTGGAGTAAATTTAGATATAAAAATTGGAGAATATATTTATATGGATTATGTTGGTCCAAGTTTTGATTGTAGAGAATTATGTACTGGTAAAGCTGCACATGAATCATGGAATATTCCGTGGGATGAAGTACCATTTATGAATGACAGTGCAATAAAAAAATATAAGACTTATGATATATCGCAAAAAGAATACATAGAAACTGCAAAAGAAAGAATGAGATTTTTAATTGATGCATTTCCAGATAGAAAAGATGAAATTTTTGAAACAATGCCTAAGAAATATAAAGGAATTAATAGACAATTATTTAGAGATGTAAGAGAACAAATTATATTTCCAATATATCTTAATCATGAGATGTTTTCAAGAGATGGATTACGTAGCTTTGGAGTAGAGATTAATGTTGTAGAAGATGGAACATTAGTTCCTTTTGAGATAGAAGTTCCAGAAAGATTTACAAGTAAAAGTAAAGATAATTATAGATAATAAGTTTTTATATAAATTGTAAAACATGGGAAGTGAAAGTGTATGTTAAAAGATTTATGTTTTGAAGTAATACAAAGGTGTCCTAATAAATGTAAATTTTGTTCTTCAAACTCATCACAAGAAAAGAAGAAAATAATAGAATTAGAAGATTTTAAGAAAACTATAAATTATTTTATAAAACAAGGTGGAATAGAAGAGATATCTATTTCAGGTGGTGAACCCTTTTTGCATCCAGATTTATTTGAAATGATAAGATTTACTAAGGAAAATGGAATTAGAACAGTTATATTTACAAGTGGAATAAAAGAAGCTACTCCACTTTCAATGGAAATGATAGAATACATAAATAATAGATGCAAAAAAGATTTACAAGAAATAGAAAAGCATGAGCCCTGGAATGAAAGATTAAAAAGAAATGTAAAAGCATATTATGATAGATGCTTAAGACCTAGATTATTTGAGGCAATAACAAAAGAAGAACTTGAAAGATTAAAACAATTAGGATTAGATAAAATCGTATTTGACTGGCAAGCATTTGAAGAAGAAACAGATAATGAGCTTATGGGAAGAGAACAAATGCTTACATTTTTAGAGACTTCTTTAATTAGAGCAAGTAAGTCTTTACTTGATGTTGATGTTCACTTTATTCCCATGAAACCAAATTTTAGACAATTTCCAGATATACTTGAATGTTTAGAAATGTCAAAGGTAAAAAATATAAGTATATTAAATTTTGTTCCTCAAGGTAGAGGTAAAGAAAATAAAGAAGAATTAATGTTAAGTAGAGAAGAACTAGAAGAATTTGCAAGAATATTAGAAAAAGAAAAACAAAATTATAGTGGAAACATTAGAGTTGGAATTCCTTTAAATGGTGCAATATCACATTTGTGTACAGCAGGAACAGAAAAGCTTGATATAAAATATGATGGAACAATACTTCCATGTCCAGCTTTTAAAGAAATGAGTATAGAAAAAATGGAGAAGTATGGAATAAGATTATATAGTATATATGAAGACTTAGAAAAAGTAGTTATAAGAAGTGGAAAAAGAAAAGAGCCACTATGTAAAAAGGTTTATGGATTTAATGGAAATTTAGTAGGTAATACAGAAGGTAGATAAATGTTATTAGGAGGAAATGAAAAAATGAAAATTTATGTTGCACATTCAAAAAATATAGATTTTGAAAAAGATTTATATAAACCAATGAAAGAATCTGATATATGTAAAAATAATGAAGTATTTTTTCCACATGATGAAATAGGAAAAAATGTTAAAACTAAAGATATTATAAAAAATGCAGATTTAGTAATAGCTGAAATATCAGAAAATGCAGTTGGATTAGGAATAGAACTCGGATGGGCAGATTGCTTTAATACTACAATTTTATGTATATATAAAAAAGGAGCAAAGTTTAGTCAATCAATAAAGTTTATAACAGAGAACTTTATTGAATATGAGAATAAAGAAGATATGATTAGTAAAATACAAAATTTTATAAAAGGAAAAGAATAAATGAAGAATATATTATTAGTACATGGATTTAATGGAGTTCCAAAAGTGTTTTATTGGCTTAAAGAAAACTTAAAAGAATATGAAGTAATTATACCAGAATTTCCACCTAGAGAAGGTGTTGTTTATGAAAACTGGTATAGTATTATGGAAAAATATAAATCAAAAATTAATAAAGATACAATAGTAGTAGCTCATTCAATTGGAAATGAATTTATAATAAAGTATTTGTATGAAAATAATATTAATATTGATTTATATATAGGACTTGCAGGATTTTCTAAAGTTTTTTCTTGTGAAGGAAAAGATGTTTTAAATAGAGCATTAGAGAAATTTGTAGTAAATGAGAAAGAAATAATAAAATTTAGAAAAGATTTAACAAATACAAGATATGCTATATATAGCGATAATGACCATATAGTACCATTTAAAGTATTAGAAGAATATTCTAAAGATATTAATGCAACTGGGGTATTAATACCTGGAATAGGACACATGGGTAAGAAAAGTGGAGTAGAAAGTATTAAAGAAATATTAGATATTATAAAAGAAAAATATTAGAAATATTGGAGAAAATATAAAATAAAAATTTATGTAATAAGATATGGTCAGACAGCTACAAATGTATGCAAGAGTATGGTATGAAGAAGGCAAGTTTATTCTTTAACAGATGATGGAATTAAACAAGCAGAGTTAGCTAGTAGAGAAGTAGAAAAACTAGATTATGATTTTATTATTTGTTCTCCTTTAAAGAGAACGAAAGACACTTGTAGAATTATAAATGTTAAGAATAAAGATGTAATTGAAGATGATAGGATAATGGAAAGAGATTGTGGAGAAATGAAGGCAAGCCAAAAGAAAGTTTTGATTATCAACATTACTGGAATTACAATTTTGAATTTGATATAAAAGGTATGACACATATTAAAGAATTTGTAAAAACAGTATGGGAATTTTTAGACAATATAAAAGAAAAATACTCAGATAAGAAAATTCTAATAGTTACGCATAATGGAGTATGTAGAGCTATTGGAGCATATTTTAAAGGAATACCGAAAGATGGAAATTTAAGTATATATGAACATGGTAATTGTGAAATAAAAGAATATGAAGTAAAGAAGTAATAATTAGTAGGAGAAATTATGAATCAAAAGAAATATAAAACAATATTGTTTGATATAGATGATACATTAATAGATTTTGATATAGACCAAAAAACAGCATTTAAGGAAGCGGTAAAGAAAATAGGATATGTGTGTACTGATAAGATGTATGAAGATTATAATAAAATAAATCTTAGTATGTGGGAAGAGTTAAACTTAGGAAAAATGACATTGAATGAAGTATTTGTTAATAGATTTAGTGTATTTTTTAAAAAATATGGAATTAAATATGATGAATTAGAATTTAATAAAATATTAACTGATATGTTCCAAAAGACTGGAACTCTAATAAAAGGAGTAAAAGAAACTTTAGATAAATTAGTAAATAATTATGAACTTGCGGTTATAAGTAATGGTCCTAAAGATCAGCAATATCATAGATTAAAAAATGCTAATATTTCAAAGTATTTTTCTGAATTTTTTATATCAGAAGAAATAGGATATAATAAACCAGATAAAAGATTTTTTGATATTGTATTTAAAAATATAGATAATAAAGAAAAATCAAAAATTTTAATAGTTGGAGATTCTATAACATCTGATATAATAGGAGGAAAACAAGTAGGAGTTGATACTTGTTTATATAATATAAGAAATAAAGAAAATAAAACTAATATAAAACCAGAATATGAAATTGAAAACTTTGAAGAATTATTACAAATATTATAGGAGATATAATTATGAAAAAAATTGAACTATCAGGAGCAATCTTATTAGATGAAAATAACAAAATATTATTAATACATAGAAATACTAAAGAAATGAAACAATGGGAACTTCCTGGTGGCAAAATAGAAAAAGGGGAGATTCCAGAAGATACTTGTATTAGAGAATTAAAAGAAGAATTAGATATACAAATAGAAATTTTAAAATATATAGACTGTAAGGAATTTGAAGATAATGGGATAATTTTAAAATATAATTGGTATAAATGTAAAATAATAAAAGGTACTGCAAAACTAATGGAAGATAAATTTGATGATATAAGATATTTTAGTATGAATGAATTAATCGAAAATAAAGAATTATCGTCAAATATGAGGGTATTAGTTTCTAATATTAATATAGAAAAATTATAACATATATAATAAAAGGAGAAAAAAATGGGAAATAATCAATTAGAATTATGGAATAAATTAGATGAAAATAATACTTTAAGAGAAGTACAAGAATATGTTAATAATATAAATGAGATTAGAGGATTTAATGACCAAGACATTACAAAAACAATGCTTTTATTAACTGAAGAAATAGGAGAGCTTGCTAAGGCTATAAGAAAAGATGCAACAGATATGTCAGTTGACCTACAAAAAAAGTATAATTATGATACAATAGAAAGCGAAGTTTCAGATGTGTTTTATGTTTTATCTTGTGTGTGCAATAAATTAAATATTGATATATTCAATTGTTTAAAAGAAAAAGAGAAGAAGAATATAAACAGAACGTGGAAATAGGAGGAAAAATAAATGGAAGAAAATAAAGACATTAATTTTTCAGAAATGATGAAAATGCAAAAGGAATTGTGGGAAGTAAATAAAGATAAATGGTCACCAATGGAAGCTAAATATGGAAGAAACTTTTTACTTTGGATGATTGAAGAGATGGGAGAAGTAATTTCAATCATAAAGAAAAAAGGTGATAATGCTATTATGTCTGATAATGAAGTAAGAGAGCATTTTGTAGAAGAAATGAGTGATGTTTTAATGTATTATAATGATGTTTTATTAAGATATAATATAACACCAGAAGAAATATCTTCTGCATACATACAAAAACATAATAAAAATATGAATAGAAATTATGAAAAGGATTGGAAAAAATAAAATGAAAAGTTATATAAATGAAGTAACAGAAGAAATAAGAGAATATTATAAAATATTATCAAAAGATTTTCCAGACTTTTTAAATGATTATATATATACAAAAGAGATGCAGAAGTTATCTGGAATTAATCAAATATGTGGTTCATATTGGAGAAAAGAAAATATTTATGGAGATAATATGTATTCAGTGTTAGTACATAGTGTAGGAGTAGCATTAATAATTTGGAATTTTACAGGTGATAAAAAACAAGCTATTGCTGGACTTTTACATGATATATCAAGTCCTGCATTTAAACATTGTATAGACTTTCTAAATGGAGATGCTGAAAATCAAGAAACAACTGAAGAAGATACAGAAAATGTAATAAAGAATTCTAAAGAAATAATGGAACTTTTAAAAAGAGATAATTTAAAACTAGAAGAAGTTAGTGATTATAAAATATATCCAATAGCAGACAATAAAGCTCCAAAACTATCAGCAGATAGATTAGAATATACTTTTCAAAATGGAAGATACTTTAAAAATATCTGGGATTTAGATACTATAAAAGAAATGTATGAAGATATAATAATTATAGAAAATGAAGAAAAAGAACAAGAATTAGGTTTTAAATCAAAGAAAAATGCTGAAACTTTCATAAATGGTGCATGTAAACTTTGGCCACAATGGAGTAGTATGGAAGATACTGTAACAATGTATTTTTTTGCAGAAACATTAAAAAATATGTATGAACAAAAATATATAAGTAAATCAGACTTATACGAAAAATCAGAATCAGAAATAATTGAATTAATTAAGAATTGCGAAAATAAAAATATAGCAAATAGATTTGAGAAATTTATGAAATGCAAAGACTTTTATGGAAGTGAAGTATATCTTGAAAATAAATTTTGTGTAAGCACAAAAGTAAAGAAAAGATATATAAATCTAATGACAAAATCAGGAAGAATATATGATATATCAAATATTGCTAAAGAACAAATAGATACTTATAAAAATATGGAAATAGATAAGTTTGCTTATGTAGAAATGTAGAAATTAAAGGAGCTTATATAATGGAAATAGGAAAAGATTATATTGGAGTAGGAGTAGGTGCATTTATTGTTAATAGAAATAACGAAGTATTATTACAAAAAAGAGCTGTTTTACCAGAAAAAGGATATTGGAGCTTAATAGGTGGAAGATTAGAAATGTTTGAAACTTTAGAAAATGCAGTTATTCGTGAAGTTAAAGAAGAAACAGATTTAGATATAGAAATAATAAAATTACTTGGAATATGCGACCATATTATTGAAAATGAAAAATCTCATTGGATTGCAACAAGCTATCTATGTAAAATAAAAAATGGAGAACCTAAAATAATGGAACCAGATAAAGCGGAAGATATGAAATGGTTTAAAATTGATAATTTGCCTGAAAAATTAACAATTACAACTAAAAAAGCATTAACTTATTATGAAAAAATAAAGAATCTCAACTAATACATGAGATTCTTGTTTTTTTATAAATATTTATTTAAAGTTTCTACACCATCTTCTTGCATTACTACAAATTCATTATTAACGAAAATTAGAATATTTGAATGCTTTATATAGAAATATAGGTACATTTTTGGGGTGAAATTTTAAAAAATTACTTGAAAAATAAACAAATGTTTTATATAATTATAAAAATTGGAGATGATAATATTGAGTAATTTGCAAGCAGAAGAATATAAAAAATTTGAAAAAATAAAGAACATTAGAGAAGATGGAACCGAATATTGGAGTGCTAGAGAGTTAAGCGAAGTGTTACAATATAAAAAATGGGAAAATTTTGCTAAGGTAATAGATAGAGCAAAATTAGCATGTCAAAATAGTGGATTCGAAATACAAGAACATTTTCCTGAGGTCAGGAAAACGATAGAAATGCCTAAAAATGCGACAAAAGAAGTTTTAGATTATGAACTTTCAAGATATGGCTGTTATTTAATTGTACAAAATGGAGATCCAAGAAAAGAAGTAATTGCTTTAGGACAAACTTATTTTGCAATTCAAACAAGAAGACAGGAAGTTGCGGATTATTTCAATCAATTAGATGAAGATAATAAAAGATTAGTAATTCGTGGAGATATAAAGCAATGGAATCAAATGTTATTAGAAGTAGCACATGATGCTGGAGTGATAACTAATCAAGAATATGCAGAGTTTCAAAATTCTGGATATATGGGATTGTATGGAGGATTAACAGTTGAAGATATACATAGAAAAAAGAATTTGAAGGCTCACGAAAAAATACTTGATTTTATGGGAAGTGAAGAATTAGCAGCAAACTTATTTCGTATTACACAAACAGAAGCTAAATTGAAAAGAGAAAAAGTAAAAAATAGAGAAAAGGCAAATCGAACACATTATACTGTTGGAAAAACTGTAAGAAAGGCAATAGAAGATATTGGAGGAACAATGCCAGAAGATTTACCAACACCAGAAAAGAATATAAAACAAATAGAAAAAGAACAACTAAAGAGATTAAAAGATAATAAAAATAAATTAATGCTAGATGAATAATCGAGCAAATAATTAGGTAGATTTGGAACTAGAGACCAAAAAACAGAAAATATGAAATGATTTAAAATTAATGATTTACCTGAAAAATTAACAATTACTACTAAAAAAGCATTAACTTATTATGAAAAAATAAAGAATCTCAACTAATACATGAGATTCTTGTTTTTTTATAAATATTTTTTTAAAGTTTCTATGCTATCTTCTTGCATTACTACAAATTCATTTAAAATTCCTTTTACATCTGGTGCAGCGTGTTCATTTTCATTAAGAAGACGTCTTCCTTCAATAATTCCCATATTTGTACCTTGCATTAAAAGTTCAGATAATTTAGAAGTACTATCATCTGTAATTGTTTTCATTTGAATACCATACCATGTCATTGCTTTGTTCATAGCATTAGTCTCATGAGGAGCTTTTCTACTGTAATTATCATATAATTTGTTTACTTTATTAGATATATTTTCATATTTGCTATATTCAGTATTTAAAACATTTTTAAAATTAGAATCTTTAACTTTTGGAGAAATATAAGAAATAGCATCCATTCCCATAGTAGCACCTTTGTTTATTTCATCCAATATATTCAAATTTTGATTTTCCATAAAATCCTCCAATCAATATTTTTATTTAAAAATAGTATCTGCAAAAAGAATAAAAATATAATAAAAATAATAAAATGTATAAAAAAATCTTAAAAAGAGACAATAAATATATATGTAAATATTTAGGAGGTACAAAATGAAAATTATAGATAAAATTGCTTTAGTACTTATTATAATTGGTGCAATAAATTGGGGACTAATAGGATTTTTTGAATTTGACTTAGTTAAAACTATATTTGGTGATATGTCAACTTTAAGTAGAATAATATATGGATTAGTTGGTATATCAGGATTATGGGGAATAAAAATGTTATTTTATAATGATTAAATAAATGGCAGCAGATATAACTGCTGTTTTTTATTTACATATTAAAAAAATTAATATAGAATATAATATATTAAATAATAATATAGGAGATTAAAAATGAAAGTTATTACTATAAAACAACCATGGGCAACACTTATTGCAAAAGGATATAAAGAATATGAATTTAGAACATGGAAAACAAAATATAGAGGAGATATATTAATTCATGCTGGAAAAGGAATAGATAGAAAAGCTATGGATAGATTTAAAGATCTTAATTTAGAATATCCAAAGGGTTGTATAATAGCAAAAGCTAAAATAACAGATTGTATATATGTAGATGATGAATTTAGAAAAAATGTAGTACCGAAAAATCCAGAAGTTTATAGGGGACTTATAACAAAAAGTGAATGGGAAGGTTATGGCTTTAAATTAGAAAACGTAAAGGAAATAGAACAAATACAAGTAAATGGTAAACTTAGTTTATGGGATTTTGATTATAAAGATTAAAGTAAAAACTATTAAATAGATATATTCTATTTGATAGTTTTTTTGGTTTTAATATATTGACATTATTCTGAATATAGTATAATATAAATATAATTATTGTTCTGAAATAAGAATAATATAAAGGAGACGAAAATAATGGGATATTTAACAGCAAAACAATTATCAGATAAGTGGGGAATAACAGAAAGAAGAATATTAAAATTATGTAATGAAAATAGAATTGATGGAGCTACAAAAAATGGAATGGTATGGCTTATACCAGAAGATACAATGAAACCATCAGATAAAAGAAGTAAAATTTCAAAATATATAAAAACACAAAAAAGAGTAATGATAATAAATATAAATAATGAAATAGGATATAATTTAATATCACTACTTAAAAAAGAAGGATATATTATAGATGGGACATATATAAAAGGTACTAAAATAAATATAAAAAAATTAGAAAATGCGAATATTTTTAAAATGGAATATGATAATAGTGTACAATTATTAAAAGAGACTTCTAAATATTATGATGCTCTTATTGTAATAAGTATAGAAGATGTAGCAAAAGAAGATATAATAAAAAATTTTGCTAGAAAGATGAATTCTGAATCTTCTATTGTTTTAGTAAATAGTATAAAAAATTCAAAAGAAAAATTAGAAAGTAAACTTGCAAAAGAACTAAGAGAAGATATAGGACTTAGAATAAATGCTATAAATATAGATGCACCGATTTTAGAAGATAAATTAATTAATTATAATGAAGTATCAGAAGATGTTTTTGAATTATTAACTAAATTTAAAAATACGACAGGAATGTCAATAAGTACAGATGTAGGATATATTAAATTTGATGAAAAAGGAAGAACAGAGGATTTAGAAGTAGGAAGATTTTATAAAGCAATAAATAGTTATTTGAAAAGATTAAATAAAGAGTCTTATATGTGGTGTGCTTCTATTATGCTTAATGATGAATGGACGGAAGAACCAGCAGAAATGAATTTTAGAGTAAATAATATAGATGCAGCAAATAGGGGAGCTAATATAGAGAGAATATTTATATTTAGTAAAAGTAGAATAAAAGAATTTAAAGAAAATAAAACATTAAAAATATATATGCAAAGTAATATAAAAACAATGTTTGTTGATTATGACGAGATTAAAGAAAAGGAACCAGAATTACTAGAAATAGTAAATAATGGTTGGGATGGAATAGATGAAGGAACATTAATAATAGATTTATCAAATGAAGACACAAAAAGAGGTTATATAAGTAGTAATAGAAATGAAATAAAAAAGGCTAAAAAATGTTTTGAAAAATTAAAAAAATATTCAAAAGATTTAAAACAAGTATTAAAATAAAGGAGGTAAAAAATGAGTGATTTAGTTTTTAAGAAAATTGAGAAAAATGATGAAAAACAATTAAGAAAATTAATAGATAAAGTATTAGATAATTTAGAAAATCCCAATTTCTTTATTAAATTTGAAGAATGGGAATTAGAAAGTATGTATGATGAAAGTTATGCACTCTTACATGGAGCTTATGACGGAAATAAATTAGTTGGAATGAGTCAGTTATATGTAAAACAAGATTTATTAAAAGAATATATATATATATTAGGACTTAACGATTATAAAGTATGTGAGTTTGGTGGAAACCTAGTATTACCAGAATATAGAGGTAGAAGGATAATGAAAAATTTAGTTAAAGTTCAAATAGAACTTGCAAAACAAATGGGGTTTGATTATATTATTTCAATGTGTCATCCAGATAATATTAGTAGTAAAAAGACAATAATGAACCTAGGACTAGAATATGCGAAAACAGAAACAGTAAATGATACATACTTAAGAGATATATTTATAATGAAATTATAGGAGATAAAAAATGATAACAACAACATATATTATTTCACAAGTCTTTACACTTATTACATATATATTACTTGCATTAACTTATTATTGCAAAAGTAGAAAAAATATACTGATAATAGGTTTTTTGTCAGTACTTGCGAATATGGTAGCATATATTTTATTAGATGCTTATACAGGAGTAGCAATGTGCGTGTTAGCTATTATACGAAATATAATTTTTATAGTAGACGAAAGAAAAAATGGAAAAAGAGATAAAACTAATAAAAAGGATATTTTTATATTTGTAGTATTATGTATTATATCAGTTATATTTTCAATATTTACTTATAATGGATTTTTTAGTCTTTTAACTGTATTTGGTACTATTATTTATACATATTCTGTTTGCCAGAAAAAAGCAAGTGTATATAAATTATTAGGAATACCAACAGAATTATTATTTGTACTATATAATATTTATATAAAGTCAATAATTGGAATAGTTTTAGAATCTATACTAATGATATGTTCTTTAGTAGGATATATATTAGATATGAAAAATAAATAATATTATAAATAAAAAAAACAAAACCGTGGTCTATGTAGCCTTAGACCGCGGTTTTGTCTCTCAGCTTAAGAACAGAAATGCACCGACGAGAATAACAGCCAGCAGTAATAAATAGACTGCTTCGGTGGCAAGTCCATCACGGACAACCATGCCAGTATCCTCGTCATACACATGGTTGAAAAGTAACCTCTCTAAAAGATTTTTAAGTTTGTTCATAAGCGTTGCTCCTTCCTGCGACAAAAGTCGCGTATGAATAATGTGTTGCTAATCCAATTAATTTTATCATAAAAATCAAGAAAAGACAAAAATATTTTTAAAAGATATATTTATGTAATGAAAAATAAGAATAATATATCGATAAACGATAAAATATTGACGACATAGCGTTTTTTTGTTATAGTATTTATATGATAGGAGGAATATTATGGCTATTATTAGTAAACTAGATGAACTAATGAAAAAAAGAGGATATACACTAGGAAAGCTATCAGAAGAAGTAGGAATTACACAATGTAATCTTTCTAATATAAAAAATGGAAATATTTCAGCTATAAGATTTAGTACTTTAGACGGAATATGTAAAGTTTTAGAATGCCAACCAGGAGACATATTAAAATATAAACAGTTAGAGAAGAAAAAAGTAATACCATTATTTTTGGATTATTCAGGAACAACAGATTTATTACTTAAAGGAGGAGCTGAAAATGTAAAGAAATTTTTTGATTCTATTATAGCTCTACAAGAAAAATCAAATAGTGAAGTACAAATAATTATGGTTACAGGTTCTTCTTTAGAGTCTGCAAAAAGTAAATACAAATTACTTTATACTCTTGCTGAAAACTATGGTATTCCAAGTTTATTTAAAGGGGCAGTTGCTGAATATTGTGGTTTTCTTTGCACTAAAGATAAATCAGATAAATTGTTAACTTTAGATACCAGAATATTAGAGAAAAGAGGAGAAATAGAAGAAATTGCAAATCAATATGGAGGAAAGATTAGCAAAGAAGTTACAAGCCTTTATAATATAGTATTTGATGAAATAAGTAGAACTGATTTAGCAAATGTAAGTGAAAAGATAGATAAGTTAGTAGATGATGAAGATATAGAAACTGCTACATATTATGATGATTATGGAAAAGAATGTGATGTAAAGCCGAAAAAACATACTAAATCAGAAGCAGTACGAATGCTAGTAAAAAAATTAAATGAGAAATATTCTATACCTTTCGTAATAATAGGAGGAGACTCACAAGATGAAGACTTAAAAATGTATACAAGAAATAAAGAGG
The DNA here is from genome assembly GCA_022796725.1 of Clostridia bacterium. Lineage (GTDB taxonomy): Bacteria > Bacillota > Clostridia > TANB77 > CAG-508 > UMGS1994. Next base: position 23,460 of record JAAWJE010000021.1, read on the forward strand.
TAATAAATAAAATGGGGCTTTCAAGTGTATTTATAGCACCTTCTAATATAGGGGAAATTAGCAGTCATGATAAAAATATTATTGTAAGTGATTGGAAAAATTCAGATGGAATTTCTGATGCAATAGAAAAAGCAGGAGGTTTGACTG
>JAAWJE010000031.1 GCA_022796725.1 Clostridia bacterium
GAAGTTCTTCCTTCTGTTAATTTATCCATTGCTATTTGCACCAATTCTTCAGTTCTTGTATCAACATTAGAAGTAGCCTCATCTAATATTAAAAATGGTGCATCTTCAATCATTCCTCTTGCTATTGTAAGCAATTGTCTTTGTCCCGCTGAAATATTTTCATTTTCTGAAACAAGTGAATTATATCCTTTAGGAAGAGTTCTTATGAAATGGTCAAGTCCCACTTCTTTGCATACTTCTTTTACTCTTTCATCACTAATATTATCTCTATTATATATAATATTTTCTTTTACTGTTCCATTAAATAACCATGTATCTTGAAGTACCATTGTAAATAATTCATGAATATTTTCTCTTGTTAGTTCTTTTGTTGAAATTCCATCAATTTTTATATCACCATTATTTATATCATAAAATTTCATTAGAAGATTTACCATTGTTGTTTTTCCAGCTCCTGTTGGACCAACAATAGCAATTTTCTGTCCATGTTTTGCTTTTGCAGTAAAATTTTTTATTGTTGGAGCATCAGCATCTTCATATTGAAATATTATATTTTTAAACTCAATATCTCCTTTTACTTCACTTTTCTTTAATTTTTTTGTAATTTCTTTTTGATCAATCATTTCTTTTTCATCTAAGAATTCAAATACTCTTTCACTTGCAGCACCAGTTGATTGAAGAGATGTCATTGATTGAGCTATCTGTGAAAGTGGATTTGTAAATAATCTTACATAAGTCATAAAAGCAACTATAACACCAAAAGAAATTACATTATTTATTGTAAGTACTGCTCCCATAACACATACTGCAACATATCCAAAATTACCTATAAATCCCATAAGTGGGTGCATAAGTCCTGATAAAAATTGACTTTTTTGATTACTTATACATACCTTTTTATTATATTCATCAAACTTTTTATCAGACTCTTTTTTACCATTATAAACTTTAACTACATTCAGTCCAGAATATATTTCTTCTATATGGCCATTTAGATTGCCAAGTTCTCTTTGTTTTTCAGTAAAATATTTTTGCGAGCTTTTTAATATTACTGACATCCCAGCAAAACCTACTAAACTTGATAATATTGCTGTTAGGGCTAATATCCAATTAGTATAAAACATCATTACTATTGTTCCTAAAAATAATGTAATATTAGTTACAAGGCTTGCCAGAGATTGATTCATAGATTGAGCTATTGTATCAACATCATTTGTTATCCTAGATAATATATCTCCTGTAGAATGATTATCAAAATACATTAAAGGCAATTTATTTATTTTATGTGAAATTCTTCTACGTAAACTTCTTGCAAATCTATTTGCAACAACTGTCATTGATATTGATTGGATATATGTACATACTGCACTTAATCCATATAATCCTATAAGGAAAAATACTATTTTCTTTATAACTGTCATATCCATTTTAGGTTCTATTATTTTTTTTATGTTCTCTGGCATTTCATCAATTTTTGAATATATTATACTTGCATCTTTAGTATTTCCTAATGAACTCATAGCACTAATAAACTCATATTGTTCTTTAGAAGATATTTTTATTCCATCTATTTCAATTTCATCAAATATAAAACCTTGGATACTTTCTGGTATTTGTAATGATTTCATTTCATCTTTTTTAAAATTTTTCATTAAATTTATAATTTCTATTTTATCTTCATAAGATATTTTTTCTCCATTATATTCTGTTTCTTTTAAGATTATCTTTTTTATACTTTCTGGAAATTCTAATATATATTCAAAAGTTTGTTTTTCACTATTCATTTTTTTCATTATACTTTGCATTTCTTTTTTATCTTCACCAGAAATGTTTTTATCTTTCATTATACTAAAAACAGTTTCTTCTGATAAATCTAATTTAAGAACACTTGGAATTTCTTTAATTATTTTTGTTTGGTCTAAATTATTTTGGATTGAAACAGATAACTTTTCTATATTTTCTTTATTTGGTTTTAATCCTTCTGAAATCTCATCTGTTAATTTAGATAAGATGTTTGGAGCTGAAATTGAGAGAATAGCCCCTACTATTGCTAAAGTAAATGATACTGTAAGCAATATTTTATATATATTTAATTCTTTAAACAGCCTTTTCATTGCTCCTTTAAAATCTTTAGCTTTTTCAGTAGCACCTCTCATACCAGGATCATGTCCCATAGGTCCTCTTCTAGGAGTTCTTGTTTCTTTATTCATTTTCTAATTCCTCCTTTGATAATTGAGATAAAGCTATTTGTTTATATACCTCGCAACTCTTTAATAATTCTTTATGTGTACCACATCCTACAATGTTTCCCTCATCAAGTACTATTATTTTATCGCTATTCATAATAGTTCCTATTCTTTGTGCAACTATTAAACTTGTAGCCTCTTTTGTATATTCCTTTAGTTTTTTTCTAAGTATAGCATCTGTTTTATAATCTAAAGCAGAAAAACTATCATCAAATATATAAATTTCAGGGTCTCTAGCTATTGCTCTTGCTATTGCAAGTCTTTGTTTTTGTCCACCAGACACATTAGTTCCACCACTTGCTATATGAGAATTATATTTATTATCCATTTTTTCAACGAATTCTTTTCCTTGTGCTATCTCAACAGCCTCTTTTATTTTTTCTTCTGAAATATCTCCTTTTCCATTATCTCCATATCCTACATTAAAATTTACTGTACCATCAAACATAACTGCTTTTTGTGGAACATATCCTATTTTATTATGTAAAAATTCTTCTGAATATTCTTTTACATTAACTCCATCTACTAACACTTCTCCTTCTGTTGCGTCATAAAATCTAGGAACTAAATTTATTAGTGTAGATTTTCCACTACCAGTAGATCCTATAAAAGCAATTGTTTCTCCCTTTTCTGCTTTAAATGAAATATTTCTTAGTAAATATTCGTCAGCATCTGGATACTTAAATGAAACATTTTTAAATTCAACTGTACCTATTTCATCTGTTTTATTTTCTTTTAAATTCCCATCTTTTATACTAATTTCTGTGTCCATTACTTCATTTATACGATTTGCAGATACTCCTGCTCTTGGAATCATCATAAATATCATTGCAAGCATTAAGAAAGACATTATAATTTGCATAGCATAAGAACTAAATACTACCATATCTCCAAATAAAGATAATTTGTCTATCATTAAAGCATCTTTTATTAAATATGCACCCACAAAATAAATTGAAAGTGTTAATCCATACATTATCAAATACATTACAGGTTGCATAACAGCAAATTTCTTCTGATTAAATAATTGTAAATTAGTAAGCTCCTCATTTGTTTTTTCAAACTTTTCTTCTTGGTATTTTTCTGCATTAAAAGCTCTAACAACTCTAATACCTGTTAAATTTTCACGAGTTATTCCATTTACTTTATCTATTAATTTTTGAACAATCTTAAATCTTGGAAGAACTATATACATAAGCATAGATACTACACTAAGTAATATAACAACTGCAACTCCTGTAATTATACTCCATTGATAACTTTTATTAAGTATTTTTGTAATTGCCCATATTGCTGTTAATGGTGCTTTAATTAATAATTGAAGCCCCATAGCAATTAACATTTCTATTTGTGTAACATCATTTGTTGTTCTAGTAATTAAACTACTTGTTGAAAATTGTTTTATCTCCTGAATAGACATATTTTCTACTTTATCAAAAATTTTTTTTCTAATTTTCATTGAAAAATTAGCTGATATTTTTGATGCAATATATCCTGATATAACAGCCATAACTAAACTTCCTAAAGCACAAAGTAACATATATCCTCCATTTATAAGGATATCGTTCATTTTACTTCCTTCAGTCTGAACAAGCTTTGTTATCTCTGACATATAATCTGGCATTTTAAGTTCAAGTCCAACTTGTATAACTACTAAAAAAAAGCATATTATGGCAAAAAAATATTCTCTTTTCTCTAAGTTTTTTAATAATTTAATCATTTATTTTTTATTCCTTTCATATAATTTTTATATTTTCCTTCATTTTATTTATAACTTTACAAAAAACTCCAATCTCTTCTTCAGAAATATTTTGTACTATCTTATTTTCCATTTCTATCATTAATTTTTTATATGTATTGAAAATATTTATTGCTTTTTTTTGTAAAATTATTTTTTTTGATCTTGTATCTTTATTATCAGTAATCCTTTTTATAAGTTCGTTTTTTTCCATAGTTTGCAATACTCCTGATACTGTCGCTCTTCTTAAGTTTAATACATCTTCTAAATCTTTTTGGTAAATATCTTTATTTTCACACTTTAAAATATATGCTAAAATTTGCATTTGCGTTGGTGTTGCTTTTATACTTTTTTCTTTTTTATTTTTATCATATATACTACAAATTTTTCTAAATACTAAGATATCTAAACTTTTAATTTGATATAATACTTTATTTTCAACCATATTTACCCCTCATTATTTTATAAACATACATTATATTTTAATACTATAAAGTAAATTGTCAATACCCTTACAAAAATATTTTAAAAATAGATAGTATATATTTTCTATACTATCTATTTTGCATTGTTATACTAATTGTGCAGTTAATTCATTCATTAGCTCTTTTACTGATACTATTTCTTTTACCTTATCAACATTACTTCCGCAAAAAATTAGTGCCTCATCAATATTTCCTTTAGCACCATTAATCAAAGCCTTTGTTATACAATATGGTGCATCTACTACATTACAAGTTTTTATACATCCATAACATTTATCAATTTTATTTTTAGTACTTTCATTACTTTTTATAAAATTATTATAAATTGCTCTTCCTGGCATTCCAACAGGGCTTTTTATTATTCTTACATCTTCTTTTTTAGCTTTTATATATGCTTTTTTAAATTCTTCTGAAGCATCACATTCTTCTGTTGCTACAAATCTTGTACCCATTTGAACCCCACTTGCACCAAGATTTAAAAATCTCTTTATATCTTCTCCATTCCATATTCCTCCTGCAGAAATAACAGGAATATCTTTTCCTGTTTCTTTTTCTATACTATTAATATAGTTTACTACTTCTTTTGTTATATCTTCAAGTTTTGGTTTATTTTCTTCTGTTAATTCTTCATTTTTAAAACCTAGATGCCCTCCTGCCTCTGGACCTTCTATAACAATCATATCTGGAATATAATCATATTTTTTCATCCAATGATTTACTATCAATTTGCAACATCTTAAAGATGATACTATTGGAGCAATCTTTGTTTTTGTTCCTTTAACATATTCAGGTAAATCTTTTGGAATTCCTGCACCTGATATTATTAAATCTATTTTTTGTTTTGTACACTCTTTTACAATTTCTGCATAATTTTTTAAAGCTACCATTATGTTTACACCTAGTATTTTATCTTCTCCTGCAATTTCTCTTGCTTTTTTTATTTCTTTTCCTATTGCTCTTAAATTTGCTTTTAAAGGATTTTTATTAAAATCTTCTTCTTTGTATCCTATATCTGCTGTTGATATAATTCCAATTCCACCTTCTTTGCTTACATTTCCTGCTAATCTATTCATTGATATTCCAACTCCCATACCTCCTTGTATTATAGGAAGTTTTGATATTTTATCACCTATTTTTATACCTTTCATTTAGTTCTCCTTTCAATCAATCTAGTTTTCAATACTAGATTATCACTTTTTATATATCTTATCAATTGACTTGACTGTTCATTACAAAAATAATTTATATATAAATAGTAACAGGCGTAGCCCAAGTGAGCCACGCCTGTGATAAGATAAAAATACCAATATTTAGTTGTTTATCTTATGTCTTACTGGTGTTACGTCTGATTTAAGTGCTTTAAAGATATATCCTTTTTCTTCACAGCACTTGATAATTTCTTTGAGTGCCTCGTAAGTCTGCTCATGCGTATTTGAGTCGTGCATAAGTACTACATTTTCTGCATTTTCCTTCAAATTTGATATAACATTCAAAGAAATTTCCTCTGATGTCTTTGCAGACCCTGCATCATCGCTGTCCAAGCTCCAGTCAAAATAGACGAATCCTTCTTTTTCGAGTTTTTTTGCTGCCTTTGTCATAATTCCCTTTTTATATTTCCTACTTATTGTATTCGAGCTTCCTCCTGGAAACCGAATTATTTTGGAATTATAACCTGTCAGCTCTGATATGTCCTCTTTCAGTTTATAGAAGTTATTTGTGATATTATCTAGCGAGGAGTATATTTCTGGATATTCATGTGAATATCCATGAAGGCCTATTGTATGACCTTCATTATACATTCTTTGGATAAGTTCTTCTTTTTCTTTGTTTCCCTTAAACCTAAGCACAAAAAATGTTGCCTTTATATCGTGCTCAAGAAGAAGATCCAGAATTTTAGGTGTTACTTTGACTCCAGGTCCATCATCAAATGTTAAATACACGATAGTATCACTTATAAAAATATCCCTTTCTGCTGTTCCTTTATTCCCCGATGAATCTGTAACCTCATATTTCATCACATAGTGATTTTCAGCTACATTGCAGAGTTCTGTTTTAACTTCTTTAGCAGTGATATTATTATCGTAGTTGTCAGTTACGGTATATCCTTTCTCGGAATATTCGTTTATGTTCCCTACATAGATTTTCTTCTTTCCAATTAACTCTATTGTGGGGCTTTGCGTATCTATGACAGATACTTTCTTTGTGTACTTTTTGAAGAAAATGGAATATTCGATTTCATAGTCTCCTAATTTTTTCGTGTTTACCCGATTTTCCACTTTAACATATTTGGAGATATCACATCCAAATAATGTCGCCTGAACCTTCTCATATTTCTTTTCTTCCGTTCCAACCTCGATGCTTTCAGCTTTTTCAAATTTCACCTGCACATTTTCAGCAGCAACTACATAAATCGCTACAATGCAGAGTAAAAATAATGCAAATCTTCTGAGCATAATCTTAAGCATCATCATCTTACGCCGTTTCAATTTCTTTCTCGCTCTTCCCATTATCAGTGTCCTCCATTACTTTCATAGCAAACTAAAAACAACTTTTAAACAGTATTTTTTCTTTCTCCTCCTTCCATTCTCAGTCATTTATGGAATATTCATAAACGGTTCTTTATACTATTATAAAGAATTTTACTTAAAAAGTAAATATTTTGAAGTAAAATACAAACTCTTGTTTTTATGATAAAAAATAAGTAGACATCTCTATCTACTTATTCTTTATAAAATTTTTATTCACTTCTTAGTGATTCCACAGGATCTTTTTTACTTGCCATCTTAGCTGGTATTAATCCTGCAATCATAGTTAATATCATACTTATTAATACTAATATAATAGCTCCTACTGTTGGTAATTTTGCAATATTAGATACATCTGCAACTTTCTTTATTATTGCATTTATTGGAATATTTAAAAGAATCGTTATTCCTATTCCTAATAATCCTGCAACTAATCCAACAATAAAAGTCTCTGCATTAAATACTCTTGAAATATCTTTCTTAGATGCTCCTATACTACGTAAAATTCCAATTTCTTTTACTCTTTCTAAAACTGATATATATGTTATTATTCCTATCATAATTGATGAAACTATTAATGATATTCCTACAAAAGCTATAAGAACATAACTAATCATATTTACAATGACTGTTACTGATGTCATCATTGTTGCTACCATATCTGTATATTGAATTACATCTTCTTCTTTTCCTTCATTTTTCTTATTCTCATTATATTTTTCTATTGCCCCAGTTATTTTATCTTTACTTTCAAAATCTATTGGATAAATATTAATTGATGAAGGTTCATCTAAATTACAAATTCCTAATTTTGAAATATTTTCTTCATAAGTTGATGTTGACATTTCTGTATATGAAGAAATTACTGCTGCCATTTCTTCTTCACTTAAACTTGATAAATATTTTTGTTCTTCTTTTGATAAACTTGAAAAGTCAAATTTTGAGTCTGTTTTCTTTTTAAGTTCAAATTTTCTTCCTGTAAATACATTTATTTCTGGTTTATCTAATTGTTCTTTTGCAATCTTTGAATCATTAATTCCATTTATAATATACTCTGTTAATTCTTTTCTATAACCTACCATTCCAGTATCACCCATTGATGTTGCTACTACTTCTTTTTTAGGTCTTACTATTCCAACGATTTTTATTTCTAAGGCATTTTTTAACTTTGATTTCATATATTTTTCATCATTTCTTTTACTTATCCATGAACTTCCTTGTTTTTCATAATAATCTGTATTTAAAAGTACTTTATATTTAAGCCCGAGAAAATCTTCATAAGAATATGTTTCATCTTGTATCTTTTCTAGTTTTTCTCCAGACATAATCTTGTGCATCTTTTCTGTAATATCATTTTGGTCTTTTATTCCTAAAGAATATAAACTATAATCACTTATTTCATTATTCTCATTTACTATAAGCATTGCTTCATTATATTTCTCTGGCCATACTCCTGATAGTACATCATATTGTGATTTTAAAAGTTCATCATTATCAATCATTTCTGTCCATACATCAGTTGATTGCCCCATCATATATGATGATTCATCAGATGAAGATGTCATTCCAAGTTCTTCAAAAGTTGTAGCTGGATTTACTTGAACTACTCCATCTTTTGTATCTGATTTATATATATTTGGTGTCATGTTATATCCATATTGAACTACATTAGAATATTTTTTTATATCATTATCACCTTTTTCTATATACTCTTTAAAAGCTTTTAAGTTATTTCTTTTTGCTTCTTCTGAAATTGTTTCAAATATTTTTCCTATAACCTGTCTCGAATGAATTTTATTATCATCATATTTTTTTCCATCATTATTCATAAAAATTTCAATCATTGAACTTGCATCAACACTTTCCTCTTGAATTGTAAGTGGATAATTTGAAAGTGTGTCTTCTTGAACTTTATTTATATAATTCTGAACTCCATTTGAAAGTGAAAGTATAAGAGCAATTCCTATAATTCCAATTGAACCAGCAAATGCTGTAAGTAATGTTCTACCTTTCTTTGTCATAAGGTTGTTTAAACTTAATGATAAAGCTGTTCTAAATGACATACTTGTTTTTTTCTTTTTCTTATTATCTTCTGTAATATTATTTTCTGTAGTAATTTCTTCATCATAAGGATTTGTATCATTAAGTATAACACCATCTTTTACTTTTATAATTCTTGTAGAATATTCTTCTGCAAGTTCACTATTATGTGTAACCATAATTACTAATCTGTCATTTGCAACTTTTTTTAATAATTCCATTATTTGTGTACTTGTTTCGGAATCTAATGCTCCTGTTGGTTCATCTGCAAGTAATATATCTGGATTATTTACTAAAGCTCTTGCTATTGCAACCCTTTGCATTTGCCCACCTGATAATTGGTTTGGCTTTTTTCCTAAATGATTTCCTAGCCCAACTTCTTTTAAAGCTTCTTTTGCTCTTTTTCTTCTTTCTGATTTTGATACTCCACAAAGAGTTAGGGCAAGTTCAACATTAGATAATATTGATTGATGAGGAATTAAATTATAACTTTGAAATACAAATCCTACACTATGATTTCTATATGTATCCCAGTCTCTATCCTTATATTTTTTTGTACTTATATTATTTATTACTAAATCTCCTGAAGTATAATTGTCAAGTCCTCCTATAATATTTAAAAGAGTAGTTTTTCCACTTCCAGAAGGGCCTAATATCGATACAAATTCACACTGTCTAAAATTCATACTAACTTCATCTAAAGCCTTCTGTTTAAATCCTGCTGTATCATAAATCTTAGTTATTTTTTCTAATTTTAACATAAATTTTCTCCTTATAATCTTAAAATAGATATTCAAATATTTTTTAATTATACCACTTTTATAAAAGTTTTACAAAAAAAAGGTAAAATTTTATTTTACCTTTTTATATTTTCCCATATTTCTAAATTTGTTATATCTTAAATTTACTATTTCTTCATCTGTCATTCTTATCATTTCTGATGTATAATCTAAAATTCTATTTTTTAAATTTTTATATACTTCATCAATATTATCTTCATTTATTATTTCATCTATAACACCTAACTCATATAAATCTTTAGCTGTTAATTTCATTTTTTCAGCAGCTTCTTTAGCTCTTGATGAATCTTTCCATAATATACTTGCATATCCTTCTGGCGAAAGTATTGAATATATAGCATTTTCAAGCATTAAAATTTTGTTTCCTAAACTAATTGCTAAAGCTCCACCACTTGAGCCTTCACCAATTACGATAGATATAATTGGCACTTTAAGTGATGACATCTCAAGCATAGAACTTGCTATTGCTTCTCCTTGTCCTCTTTCTTCTGCTCCTATTCCAGGATATGCTCCTTTTGTATCTATAAATGTTATAACTGGTCTTTTAAATTTCTCTGCTTGTTTCATAAATCTTATTGCTTTTCTATAACTTTCAGGATTAGGCATTCCAAAATTTCTTTCTATATTTTCTTTAGTAGTTCTTCCCTTTTGCTCAGCAATTATAGTAAAATTTTGATTTTCTATTCTTGCTAAACCACATACAATTGCTTTGTCATCACTAAAATTTCTATCTCCATGTAGCTCTACAAAATCGTCAAAAATATTTTCTATATAATCTAATGATGTTTTTCTTTTTGGGTCTCTTGCAATTTCTACTCTTTCCCATGCAGTAATTTCTTTCATTTTATTTCTCCTTTTTATGAAATTTTATAAGTGTGCTTAATGTATTTTTTAAATCTTTTCTCTCTACTATTTTATCTATAAAACCATGTTCTAGTAAAAATTCTGCTGTCTGAAAACCTTCTGGAAGAGATTCTCCTATTGTTTGCTCTATAACTCTTTTTCCAGCAAATCCAATCATTGCTCCAGGCTCTGCTAAAACAATATCTGCTATACTTGCAAATGAAGCGGTAACACCTCCATAAGTTGGGTCTGTTAATACTGATATATACAAAAGTCCTTCATTATTTAGTTTAGATATTGCAGCAGTAGTTTTTGCCATTTGCATAAGAGAAATAATTCCTTCTTGCATTCTAGCACCACCAGAAGTACAAAATATTATTAGTGGAAGTCTAAGTTCTATTGCTTTTTCAGTTGCAAGTGTTATTTTTTCTCCAACAACACTTCCCATACTTCCCATTAAAAAACCACTATCCATTATACATATAACAGCTTCTTCTCCATTTATTTTTCCTATAGAACAATCAACAGCTTCATTTATTCCTGTTTTTTTCCTTAAATCTGATAATTTCTTCATATAATCATCTAATTCTAATGGATTTACTGTTTCTATATTAAAATCTAATTTTTTATATGTTCCTTCATCTATTATAGTTTCTATTCTTTTATTAATGTGCATTCTAAAATATGCACCACAAGCAGGACATACACTAAAGTTTTTTCTTACATCATCTTTATATAAAATTTCTCCACATTTATTGCACTTTATCCATTTCCCTACTGGTATATCAACTTTATTTGTTATTTTTTTAGCAGTAGGTTCTCTTTTTTTCATTTTATCAATAATCATTTTTTATTCCTCTTTTTTTAAAATTTCCTTTTCTATAAATGAGGTATCAAAGTTTCCTCTTATAAAATTAGGATTCTTTATGATTTTAAATAAAAAGTCTATATTTGTATCTACTCCTTCTATTACTATTTCTTCTAAAGCTCTTTTCATTTTACTTATTGCTTCATTTCTATTTTCTCCATGTGTTATTATTTTTGCAATCATAGAATCATATGTTGATGGTATAGTATATCCTTCATAAATTGCACTATCTATTCTAATTCCATTTCCTCCTGGAAGATTTAGTCCTGTAATTGTTCCAGGACATGGCATAAACTTTTTAGAAGGATTTTCTGCATTTATTCTACATTCTATTGAATGTCCTCTAAATTCAACATCTTTTTGTTTTATCTTTAATTCTTCTCCTGCTGCAATTCTTATTTGATTTTTTACTATATCAATTCCAGTTCTCATTTCAGTAATTGCATGTTCTACTTGTATTCTAGTATTCATCTCCATAAAATAGAAGTTTTTATCTTTATCTACTAAAAATTCTATTGTTCCTATACTTGTATATCCTGCTGCTTTTGCAGCCTTTATTGCAGCTTCTCCCATTTTATTTCTTAATTTTTCATCAATTGCAGTAGATGGTGTTTCTTCTATAACCTTTTGATTTTTTCTTTGTACTGAACAATCTCTTTCACCTAAATGAATTACGTTTCCATGTTCATCGCACATAATTTGTACTTCAACATGTCTAGGATTTTGTACAAATTTTTCAATATATATTTCATCATCATTAAAAGATAATTTTGCCTCTTGTTTTACTATATTATAATTTTCTTCTAGTTTTTCTTTATCATATACTATTCTAATACCTTTTCCGCCACCACCAGCTGCAGCTTTAAGTATTACTGGATATCCTATCTTATCTGCTATTTCTATTACTTCATCTATATTTTTTATGCTTCCATCTGACCCTGGTATTACTGGAACTCCTGCTTTTTTCATAAGCTCTTTAGCATTAGATTTATTCCCCATTAAGTCTATTACTTTATAACTTGGTCCTATAAATTTTATATTTGATTCTTCACATATTTTTGCAAATCTACTATTTTCTGATAAAAATCCAAATCCAGGATGAATACTATCTGCACCTGTAATGCTTGCTGCTTCAATTATATTTTTAAAGTCCAGATAACTTTTTCTAGGATCAGCTGGTCCTATACATATAGCTTCATCAGCCAATCTTGTGTGCATCGCATCTTTATCAATGTCAGAATAAATAGCAACTGTTTTTATATTCATTTCCTTGCAAGCTCTTATAATTCTAACTGCTATTTCTCCTCTATTTGCTATTAAAACTTTATTTAACATTTACTCTTTTCTCCTTATATTGTATTTTTTGTTTTTATTTGTTATAATATTATGTAAATTTCTATAAAGGGGGAATTATATGAATTTAATTATGAATCCCTTATCAATTCGGATTCCAAAAAATTCATTCGTACTCCTATGTGGGGTACAAAATAGTGGGAAAACCACTTTTTTAAAAGAGAATTTTCCATCAGAAAACATACTTTGTAATGATGATATTTTGTCTAATATAGTAAAAAGTAATCCTGAATATGATTTTTATAAGGCTACTTTTGCTGTACAAGATTACCTGACAGAAAAAATATCATCTATGGGTATTTCTGGGAAAAACGTTGTACTTGATGCAATTGGATTTACAAATGAAGAAAGATTCGGCATAATTCTTAGGTTTAATGAATTTTTCAATAAAATAATTCAAATTGTTGTACATCCAAATTTGACGACCGTTTTAGAAAGGCCAAAAAAACCCATTTTACCATATCATAAAAAATTAAATATGAGAAATCCAACCTCTAATGAAATTAAGTCATTTTGGAATATCATTCAGTCTAATATCAAAGACGGTTCAATCGCTGTTGGTACAGATGTTACATACATTCTTAGCCATACAGATAATGTATCAGTATCTTTCTAATCTATTCTAGTAATTTTCTCTTTAACCCTGTTTTGACCATTATGGTCAGAGCAGGGCTTTTCTTTTTTACCTAACTACATCAATCTATTATTAACATTTACTCTTTTATTCTTATATTGTATTTTTTCTTTTAATCTGTTATAATATTATGTAAATCTTTATAAAGGAGGTAACTCTATGGAAGTAATTAAGAATCCCTTATCAATTCGGATTCCAAAACACACGCTAGTTTTAATGTGTGGAGTGCAGAACAGTGGGAAAACCACATTCACTCAGAAAAACTTTCCAATATCAAGTATAGTATGTTCTGATGATATTTTCTTTGAAACATCAAGAGAAAGTGCTTATACATACGGGGAAACTTGTATAATATCAGATGACAAAATTTTTAATCGGATTATTAATCTAGGAAAGTCTGGTGAAACTGCAGTATATGAGTCTATCGCATTTACTAACGATTATAGACTTCATGTCGTAAATATGATGAATAAGTACTTTTCCAATATCATTCAAATTGTTCTTCATCCAAGTCTAGATAAGGTCTTAAATAGACCTCCAAAACCTGTACTAGAGGAACAAAAAAGGCTGTCTCTTCGTCCTCCGACAAGAGCAGAAATAGCGATATTCTGGAAAATTATACAGGCAAACATTGATACTAGAACTATTGGGTATGGGACTGACACAACCTACATATTAAACGACATTGATCCAAATCACATCTATTGCAATTTCGAGTGAGTTCTATTAAACCTGCTTTGGTCATTTATGGCCAGAGCAGGGCTTTTCTTTTTTATCCAACTATTGCAAATGTAAGCTCACCTCTTGCTACAAGACTTCCATCTATTGTAGCTATAGCCTCTCCAATACCAATTGGTCCTTTTTGTTTTATTATTTTTACTTCAAGTTTTAGTTTATCTCCTGGAACTACCGTCTTTTTAAATCTCATCTTGTCTATTCCACCAAACAAAGCATTTTTTCCTTTATTTTCTTCTAAACTTAAGATTGCAATTGCACCAGTTTGTGCTAAACTTTCTGTAATAAGTACTCCTGGCATTATAGGATTTCCTGGGAAATGTCCTTTAAAATACCATTCATTTTCATTTACATATTTATAAGCTATAGCACTTTGTCCTGGAACATATTCTTCTACTTCATCTATCATAAGAAAAGGATCTCTTTGTGGAATAATATTTTCAATTTCTTGTTTATTTAACATTTTTTATCTCTCTTTCTATACAATTCTAAATAGTGGTTTACCATATTCTACACTTTCGCCATCTTTTACTAGAATTTCTTTTATTTCTCCATCAAATTCTGATTCTATTTCATTCATAAGTTTCATTGCTTCTATAATACAAAGTGTATCACCTTTTTTAACTTTATTTCCTATAGAAACATAAGGGTCTGCATCTGGAGCTGGTTTTAAATAAAATGTTCCAACCATTGGTGATTTTACAATATTGCCTTCTAGAATTTCCCTAGTATTATTACTTGAATCATATTCTTCTTTTACATCAATTTCTTTTTCTATTGTTTGTGGAACTTCTATTACTTTTTTAGAAGCTATTTCTTTTTTCATACTTATTTTAGTACCATCTGGAAAATCAATATCTATTGATTCGAGTTTTGAGTTTCCAACATCTTCTATTAGTTGTTTGATTTTATCATACTCCATTTTGAATTCCTCCTTAAATTAATCTATATATTTTTTCATAATTATACTTGCATTATGACCACCAAATCCTAAAGAATTTGACATTACTACATTTAATTCTTTATTTCTTGGTTCATTTGGAACTATATCTAAATCACATTCTTCATCTTTTTCTTTATAATTAATTGTTGGTGGAACTATACTTTCTTCTATAGCTTTTGTACAGAATATTGCCTCTACTGATCCAGCAGCTCCTAATAAGTGTCCTGTATTTCCTTTTGTAGAACTTACCATTACATTTGAAGCCTTTTCTTCTCCAAGTGCTTTTTTTATTGCCATAGTTTCACAAACATCATTTAGATGTGTAGATGTTCCATGAGCATTTATATAATCTATATCTTCTTTATTTATTCTAGCATCCTCTATTGCTCTTATCATAGCTTTTGCAGCACCAGTTCCT
This sequence comes from Clostridia bacterium, assembly GCA_022796725.1. Classification (GTDB taxonomy): domain Bacteria; phylum Bacillota; class Clostridia; order TANB77; family CAG-508; genus UMGS1994. The sequence goes on from JAAWJE010000031.1 coordinate 15,629, forward strand.
TCTGGGTCTGGTGAAGTAATATGATAGCTATCTGATGTAGCACCATATCCAATTACTTCTGCATATATTTTAGCATTTCTTTTTTTAGCATGTTCTAATTCTTCAAGTACAAGTACTCCAGCACCTTCTCCCATTACAAATCCACTTCTTTCTTTATCAAATGGGATACTAGCTCTATCTTTATCATCTGAATATGATAAAGCTTTCATATTTTCAAATCCACCAATACCAACTTCACAAATAGATGCCTCAGCCCCTCCTGCAAATATTACATCTTCAGAGCCATATTTAATTGTTTTATATGCTTCTCCTATTGAATGAGTAGATGATGCACATGCTGTAACAATTGAAATAGACTCTCCTTTAAATCCTAAATCAATTGCAATATTTCCAGCTGGCATATTTGCTATTGTCATTGGTATAAACATTGGTGAAATTCTTCCATGTCCTTTATTTACATTTATTTCACATTGCTCTTGTATTGTTCTAAGTCCTCCTATTCCAGAACTTACAAATACCCCTACTCTTTCAAAATCAGTATTTTCTTTTGTTATTTTACTATCTTCAAAAGCCTCTCTTGCTGCTATTATAGCAAATTGTGAAGATCTATCTAATCTTTTAGATTGTTTTAAATCAAAATGGTCTGTTGATATAAAATCTTTAACTTCTCCAGCTAAAGTTGCTTTATATGTTTCTGTATTAAATAATGTTATTTTATCAATACCATTTTTCTTATTTTTAATTCCTTCCCAATTTTCTTTTATATTATTTCCGATAGGACTTATAGCTCCTAAACCTGTTATAACTACTCTTCTCTCCATCTTTATACTTTCCTCTCTATTTATAAATTACATTACCATTCCGCCATCTATATTTATAACTTGACCTGTTATATATGAAGCATCTTCAGATGCTAAAAATTTAACAACATTTGCTACATCTTTTGGAGTTCCCATTCTTTTAAGTGGTATTGCTTTTTCTATTTCTTCTTTTATATTATCTTTTAATACATCTGTCATATTTGTTTCTATAAATCCTGGAGCTACTGCATTAACTAAAATATTTCTAGATCCAACTTCTTTTGCTAAGCTTTTTGTAAATCCGATTATTCCTGCTTTAGATGCAGAATAATTTGTCTGTCCTGCATTTCCAGAAACTCCAACTACTGATGATATATTTATTATTCTTCCTTTTCTGTTTTTAATCATGTGGCTTATTACATTTTTAGTAACATTAAATGTTCCTACTAAATTAACATCTATTACTGACTCAAAATCTTCTTTTTTCATTCTAGCTATTAATGTATCTTTTGTAATTCCTGCATTATTTACAAGCACATCAATTTTTCCTGCCTTTTCTATTGCTTCTTTTACAAATCTTTCTGATTCTTCAAAGCTTGATACATCTCCCTTAACTGTATAAAATTTAATCCCCTCTTTTTTAAATAGTTCTATAGTATCTTCTAAATCTTGATTTTCACTTCTATAGTTTATAACTACTTCATATCCATTTCTTCCAAGTGTAAAAGCTATCTCTCTTCCAATTCCTCTTGTAGCTCCAGTTATTAAAGCAACATCACTCATATTTTTTATTCTTCCTTTCTAATTATTATTTTTTATTTGACTTACTGTACTATTTAAAGTTTCAACATCATTTATACTAAATATTTTTATTTCTTTATCTGTCTCTATTCTTTTTACAAATCCAGATAAAGTCTTTCCAGGTCCTACTTCTATAAATGTATCTACTCCCATATCTATCATCTTTTTAAGTCCATTTGAAAATCTTACAGGAGATATAATATGTTTTACTAATATATCTTTTATATCATCATTTTGTTTATACATATCCCCATCTAAATTTTTAATAACTTCTGTTTCAAATTTTCCAAATTCAATATTTTCCATTTCTTTTCTTAAAGCATTTGATGCTTCTATTAATTTTTCTGTATGAAATGGTCCTGATGTTTTAAGTACTCTTACTTTTTTAGCTCCAGCCTCTTTTGCAATTATTTCAGCTTCTTCTACTGCTTCTTTCTCTCCTGATATAACTATTTGTTTTGGTGTATTATAATTTACTGGAACTACAAAGCCTTTTGTAACTTTTTTACATACATTTTCTACTTCTGTTTCATCAAGTCCCATAATAGCAGCCATTGACCACTCACCTTCTGGAAGAAGATTTTGCATATATTCTCCTCTTTTCTTTACAAGGTAAGCTCCCATTTTTATATCTAAAGCTTTACTATATATTAATGCAGAATATTCACCAAGACTTAGTCCTAAAGATATATCTGCTTTTATTCCTTCTTTTTCTAATAATTTAAGTATTGCTAGAGACATTGTAAGTATACAAATTTGTGTATTTTTCGTTTGGTTTAATTCTTCATCTGTACTGTCAAAAGTTAGAGATTTAACATCTACATTTGTACTTTCTTTTACAATTTCATAAATGTCTCTTACTTCTTTATAATTTTCATATAAATCTTTTCCCATTCCTACTGTTTGAGCTCCTTGCCCTGGAAATAAAAATCCTATTTTCATATTTTTTCTCCTATTATTATTTTTCTATTTTTTCTTTATAGTTTTTCTCAAATTGATTACAAAATTCTTCAATTATTATTTGTCTATCTACTTGAATTCCAAATTCTTTTTTTATAGAACTTGCTATATCACATATTTCTTTATTAAACTTTGTTTTATTTGTATTTATTCCTATTCCTATTACCATATATTTAGCTGTTTCTCCATTTAGTTTTGTTTCTGTTAAAATGCCTCCTATTTTTTTATTGTTTACTACTAAATCATTTGGCTCTTTTATTTCAAGTTTAATATTATATTTGTCTTTAAATATATTTACTAAAATTTGTGCAATTTCTATTGTTATGCCATTTAGGTTGCTTACTCTGCAGTTTGATTTTAAATAAATAGAAAATGCTATATTACTTTCTTCGTCTGTATACCAGACCCTTCCATGAGTTCCTATTGCATTATTTTGAATATCTGCAATTATAATTGTTCCATCTTCTATTTTTTTATTTTCTATTCTTCTCCAGATTTCTTTTTGTGTTGAATCAATTTCTTTATAAAAAATCTCTTTTCTACCAATAAAATCTGTTTCTAAATTTTCTAACATACTATTTCCTTATTTATTACTTCTAAATTCATTTGTCTTTTTATTTTTCCTGTAGATGTTTTTATTAGTGCTTCTTTAGATAAACTAATTCCTTTTACTGATTTATATCTTGGCATCATTTTATTTATATCTTTTACTTTTTCTAAGATTGCTTTTTTTATTTCTTCTTCACTTTCTACTTTATATACATTTTTACAAATTTCTTCATTGTACACTAATTTTGCATTAATCTTTATATCATTTTCATCTTCTTCTGACATCCTTTTTCCATAAACAAATGATTCTTCTATTCCTTCAATTTTATTTAGTAGGTTTTCCATTTCTTCTGGGAATATATTTTTACCATTTTTTAGTACAATAACACTCTTTTTTCTACCACAAATAAATACGTATCCTTCATCATCTATTTTAGCTAAATCTCCTGTATAGAACCAACCATCTCTAATTGCATCATTAGTTGCTTCTTCATTTTTATAATACTCTTTCATTACAATTGGTCCTTTAACTATAAGTTCTCCCATACCAGAATCATCTTTATCTGAAAGTGCTACTTCAATTCCTGGAATGGCTTTTCCTACTGATCCTAATTTGTAATTTTCATTTGTTTCTATTGCTACTACTGGTGATGTTTCTGTAAGTCCATATCCTTTAATAAGATTAAATCCTAGCTTTCTGTATTTTTGTTCTATATTTACATCTAAACTTGCTGCCCCACTTATCATAAGTTTTAGATTTCCTCCAAGCGTATCATGTATTTCTTTAAATACGTTTTTCTTCTCTTCAATAGTTTCATCTTTATGTTCTTCCATATCTTTTTGTATTTTCTCTAAGTTTCCTTTTTTTTCAATTTGTTTTCTTATGCTTTTAAATATTCTTTCATATATTGCTGGAACAGATATCATTACTGAAACATTATACTCATATAAATTTTCTACTATATGCCTTATTCCATCACAAAATACTATTTGTGCTCCTGTGTAAAAAGCAAATAAGAATCCTACTGTACATTCAAATACATGATGAAGTGGCAAGAATGATAAAAATATATCTGATGAATTTATATCTAATAAATTAGATATTGCTGTTAAATTTGAACATATATTCTTATGTGAAAGTGCAACTATTTTAGAAGCGGATGTAGTTCCTGACGTAAATAGCATTATACTCATTTTATCTTCATCTATTTTTGCATCTATAAATCGTCTATCTCCTCTTTCTATTAGTTTTTTTCCTTTTTCTATTAATTCTTTTTCTGAATATATTCCTTTTCCATGAATCTGTAGATCCATAGAAATTAAATGTTTTAATTTTCCTATTCCTAAATTTTTAATTTTATTTAGTGATTCTTCATATTTTTCTGCATAGAATATTGCCTCAACTCCTGATCTGTCTATTATACTTCTAAGTTCATTTTCTGTAAGTGATTTATCAAGTGGTACTACTATTCCTGTACCACATACAATGCTTAAATATGCAATCTCCCATTCATATCTGTTTTCTCCAATTATTGCTATCTTTTTATCCTTTAGTCCCATATCTATAAGAGCTGTTCCTAAAGCATTTACCATATCTCTTGCCTCTTTATGTGTTATTAACTTATATTTTCCTGGTTCTATTTTTATTTTGTATGCTATATTGTTTCCAAATTTATCTTCTGTTTTATTTATAATTTCTTTTAAATTGTTTATTCTTTTGAATTTATTATTCATACTAAAAAAATCTCCTAATCTTTTTAATATTTATATCATTTTATCATTTCAAAGTCATTAGACTGAAAGGTCAGTCTAAAATATGGTAATTATGTTTTTATATAATATTATTTATATTTCTCTATATTTAGATTTTTATTGTTATAATATGACTTTTTTGTTATAATTTCATATTATAATAATTTGGAGGAGTTTATGAGATTTTTAATACTTAGTGATATTCATGCAAACTATACTGCATTGGAAACTTGTATAAATGAATTTAAAAATATTAATTTTGACGCAATAATTTGGTGTGGTGATTATATAACAGATTTTCCAGATTCTCATAAAGTAATAAATTTAATAAGAGAATATGAAAAAAAATACACATGTTACATTATCTCTGGAAATAGAGAGGATTATATAATTGATTTTGATAAACATAAAGATCCAAATAAAGTAAATATAAGAACAAGAAATAATATTGTATGTACATACAATTCATTAAGCAAAGAAGATCTAGAATGGATTAAAAATCTTCCTTCATCTTTGACTATTAATATTGATGATAAAAATAAAATGTATGTATCTCATAAATGTAATTATGAGCATATAGAAAACTGCAAATATAAAATATTTGGTCATGTACATAAACAATATACATTTAGGAAAGATAATGTAAAATATATCACTCCTGGTTCAATTGGAATTAGTGACGCTGGAACCACTGGTGCTCAATTCTCTGTTTTAGAGATAACAGAAAATATTGAAAAGGTTGAACAATATGTTATTAATTATGATATCAATAAGGCTATACAAATATTAAAAGAAACAAAGATTTATTCAGATGAAATCGGTTGGGGAAAAATGATAGAAAAAGAACTTTTAACAGGTTTTAATTATCTAGATGAAATAATAAAAGAATATAATATACTTAGAAAACAAAAAAATGTACTTGATGAATCTGTTAAGCTTTGGCATATAGCACAACAAAATATATATAGAAAATTTGATGTAGAAAAATTAAGTAAAACTTTATTTTAAATCATTTAATAAAGTTTCTTTCATTTTTATTATGTTATAAAATGGAATATTAATACCTTTTTTAGCTAGTTTTATAACCGCTCTTGACGCTTGTATTATTTCTTCTTTTAAAACTTGTGTTATTTCTACATCTTTCATCTTATTTTGATACTTACTTTCTATGTATTTTTCTGTTGTTGGGAAAATATTTTGTATTAAAAAGGTTTTTTCTTTTCCTAAAACTTTTCCAAAAACAAAATTATATACTTTTTTTCTAGACTTCTTCTTATTTTCATATATTTTTTTATACTTTTCTACTTTACTTGAAATAGGTACAAACCATATTATTTCTTCATTTTCAAAATCACTAAAGCAGAAATAACATGGTCTTTTATTACCATTTTCTTTATTTTCCGTTAGTTTATATTCTTTAAACATATTAAAAAAGTCATCTTTTATAAAATAAAATTTTCCACTTTCTATTTTCATTATTACCTCGTTTCGAAAAAGAAAATCTACCTCGAAAGGTAGATTTATATTACATTTGTCCACCTACCCATTTATTTGTCGCAAGTAGGGTTGCGAGTAACATTTGTTCACCTGTGCACTTATAACCCGCAAACAGGGTTGCGGTTCACATTTGACTAGACAAAGATACTTTAAAAGTATCTTTACTAGTATATTCATTATACTTTATTTTATTTACTAAATCAAGATTTTTTATAAAATTTCTAAATCCTAAATAGATTTTTCTCGACTATTAATTAATTTTATATATCTATAATATTCTTTTTCATACATTTGAATTATTTAACAATTTCTAGTTTTCATCAAATATAAATTTATTAATTGCTTTTGCAACTCCATTATTATTGTTACTTTCAGTTATAAAATCTGCATTTTCTTTTAAATATTCTTCTGCATTTTCCATTGCTATTTTTAGTCCTGCACATTCAAACATTGATATGTCATTTCCTCCATCTCCCATAACTATTATCTCTTCTTGTTTTATTCCTAATTTATCTGCTAAGATATTTATGGCATTTTTCTTACTACAACCTTTTTTTACTATATCTATATATCTTGATTCAAATGTATGATTTTCATTTTTGTATAAATAGCTACATATAACTGGTTTTTCTATATCAATTTCTAATGTATCTAAATTTTCTATTATCTTTTGAAGTACTAATGTATTGCCACCTATTAAACACAATAAATTAATCATATCTGAATTTTTCTTTATTGCATTTTCTATATTTTCTGTTTGAACTTTACTGTTATTTATATTTATTCCTGCATCTTCTAAAATTTTACTATCTTTTGCTTCACTTATAGTATTTTTATCAGTATAAAGCATCATAAAATCTGTATTTTCATTTTCAAAAAATCTCTCTCTTATATTTAATACTTCTTCATTTGTAAATGGAACTTTATGAATATATTCATTATTTTCAATATTTTTTATAATAGCTCAATTACACGCAATTATATAACTTGCAAAACAGTTACCATATACACTAAATAGTTCATTTACATATCCTAATGGTCTTCCTGTTGCAATTACTGATATTACACCTTTTTCATTATATGCCCTTTTGATTGCATCTACATTTTCTTTGCTTATTTTTTTATAATCATTTAGTAATGTTCCATCTAAGTCTAAGACTATCATTTTATACATATAATTCTCCCTACTTAGAAAATTTGGTTTGAATCAATCATCTCTCTTGTTTTTTTCTTTATTTCTTCATCAAA
>JAAWJE010000014.1 GCA_022796725.1 Clostridia bacterium
TATATCAAATTTTCATATACCTAGATGGAATGAACTACCAAGCTTAGATTTATACTTAGACCAATTGGTTACTTTTATGGAAAAAAATTATAAAATAACTGTGCTGATAAAATACAGTTATTTTTATTTTAGGAGGAAATAATTTATGGGAGAAGTTATAGTTATAACATCTGGTAAAGGTGGAGTAGGAAAAACTACAACTACAGCAAATTTAGGTTCAGCGCTTGCTTTAGCAGGTAAAAAGGTTGCATTAGTAGACACAGATATTGGACTAAGAAATCTAGATGTTGTAATGGGGTTGGAAAACAGAATAGTTTATGATATTGTTGATGTAATTGAAGAGAAATGTAAACTAAGACAAGCTCTTATAAAAGATAAAAGATTTAAAGAATTATTTTTACTTCCAGCTGCTCAAACAAGAGATAAAACTGCTATAAATGAAGAACAAATGATAGGATTAATAGAGAAATTAAAAGAAGATTTCGAATACATATTAATAGATTGTCCAGCAGGAATAGAACAAGGGTTTAAAAATGCAATAGCTGGAGCTGATAGAGCAATAGTAGTTACGACAGCTGAAATATCAGCAATAAGAGATGCAGATAGAATAATTGGTTTATTAGAATCATCAGAAATTAAGAATCCAGAATTAGTAGTAAATAGATTAAGACCTACTATGGTAAAAAAGGGTGAAATGATGGATGTTGATGATATAGTAGATTTACTATCAATTGATTTAATAGGAGTAGTTCCAGATGATGAATTTATAATTACTCAAACTAATAAAGGTGAACCAGTTGTTTCAAATAAAAAAGCCCCATCTGGACGAGCATATGTTGAAATTTCAAGAAGAATACTAGGTGAAAATATAGATGTAAGTGTTCCTGGAAGAGAAAAAGGAATAATGGCTAAAGTAAAAAATATATTTTCAAAAAAATAAATAAAAAAACTGGAGGTCAAAGATGTTTGAAGGAATAACTAATTTTTTCAAAAGAATAATAAAAACAGAACAATCTCTAGAGGAAAATTCAAAAGATACAGCAAAAGAAAGATTACATTTGGTTTTGATGCAAGATAGGGCTAATGTTTCTGCTGATTTTCTTGAGCTTATGAAACAAGAAATAATAGAAGTTATAAAAAAATATATAGAAGTAGATGAGAAAGCAATAGACGTAAGGCTTACAAATCAATCACAAGATGATGGAACAAATGGAGCACCAGCATTATATGCTAATATTCCTATTATAAATATAAAAAATGAAAATAAACCTGAGAAGGATGAAAGTGAAGTAGATAAGGAAGAATTTAGTAAAAAAGAAACAATATATGAAGAAAATACAAATCAAACAGAAGTTGTTGTTAGATTTGCAGATGATAATGAAGAAAATACAGATGTTGAAAAAGTGAATGAAGAAACTGATAATAAAGAATAAGATAACTTAAATTTATTAAGAATCAATTGGAGTTTTATTATGAAAAATAAAATCTTAAAAAATATGGATTGGGGAGTATTTATATGTAGCTTACTCTTACTTTCCATAGGATTAGTGGCACTTTTTTCAACTACCAGAAATACTAATTATGATGAGTTTAAAAAACAATTAGTTTGGTTTGGAATAAGTATTCCATTTTTAATATCTGCAATAATGTTAAATTATAATGATATAGTAAAATTTTCACCATTTGCTTATGGTGTATTTATATTTTTATTAATTATAGTATTATTTACTGATCCTATAAGTGGTGCAAGAAGTTGGTTTTCTATAAAATCATTTTCATTTCAACCATCAGAGTTTGCAAAAATTATTACTATTTTGTTTATGACTTATGCACTTAATATATTACAAGCAAAAGGAAAGAGAGAAATAAATAAACCACTTAAATTGATTTCAGTATTATCAATAGCATTATTACCAATATTTCTTATTTTAATAGAGCCAGACTATGGTACTGCAATGGCATATATGTTTGCAACAATATTTATTATATTTACAGCTGGAATAGACAAGAAATATATATTTGCATTTTGTATATTAATAGCTGTATTAATACCAGTTGTATATACGAAACTACCAGCACATGCTTTATCAAGAATTGAAGTATTTTTAAATCCTGAATCAGATCCAAGAGGTGCAGGATATAATATTATACAATCAAAACTTGCAATAGGGGCTGGAGAACTATTTGGTATGGGATTATTTCAGGGCAATCAAACACAACTTGGATATTTACATCCAAAAACGACAGATTTTATCTTTTCAGCTATTGGAGAAGAAATGGGATTTATAATGTCCTCAATGATAATAATATTATATGTTGTACTTATAACAAAAGCTATTTTTATAGCTAAGACTGCAAAAGATAATATAGGTTCTTATATTGCAGTTGGAATTGCAGGTATATTTACATTTCATATGATTGAGAATATTGGTATGACAATGGGATTATTACCTATAACAGGTGTACCATTACCATTTGTAAGTTATGGAGGAAGTTCACTTTTAACTAATTTTATTTGTATAGGATTATTACTTAATATTAGTTCTAGGAGACAAAAAGCTATATTTATAGAATAATAGAATATATAGAAAATGAAGGTAAGCTGTATTGCTTACCTTTTGAAATAATAATGGAGATAAAATGTATTTAAAAAAATTAAAAATAGGAAATGTAGAATTAGAAAATAATATATTATTAGCACCAATGGCAGGAATAACAGATTTACCATTTAGAAAGCTATGCAAAGAAAATGGATGTGGTTTAGTGGAAACAGAGATGGTTAGTGCTAAAGCAATATATTATAAAGATGAAAAAACTTTAAAAATGTTAAATATGGAGGGGGAGAAAAGGCCAGTATCAATACAAATATTTGGAAATGACCCAAAAATAATGGCAGAAGCAGTAAAAATACTAGATGGGAAATCTGAGATTATAGATATAAATATGGGATGTCCTGCTCCAAAAGTAGTAAAGAATGGAGAAGGGAGTAAGCTACTATTAGATCTAGATTTAGTAGGAAATATAGTAAAAGAAGTAACAAAAGTTTCTAGAGTTCCTGTTACAGTAAAAATTAGAAAAGGATGGGATAATGATAGTGTTGTTGCCATAGAAGCTGCTAAAGTAATAGAAAAAAATGGAGCAAAAGCTATAACAATACATGGAAGAACAAGAAGCGAATTTTATAGTGGAAAAGCAGATTGGAATATAATAAAAGAAGTAAAAAAAGCAGTAAATATTCCAGTGATTGGAAATGGCGATATTGTAGATGAAAAAACTGCTGAAGAAATTTTTAAAGTTACGAATGTTGATGGAATTATGATAGGAAGAGCTACTTTAGGAAATCCATGGATATTTAAACATATTATTAATTATTTAAAAAATGGCGAAATTTTAGAAATGGAATCAAATATAGAGAAATTAGAAACAATAAAAAGGCATTTTAATATGTTACTTGAAGAAAAAGGAGAATATACAGCAGTAAGAGAAATAAGAAAACATGTAGCATGGTATGTAAAAAATATGCCTGAAAGTAGCAAATTTAAGTGTTTAATAAATAAAACAGAAACAAAAGATGAATTTATAAATACTTTAGAAAAATTTTTTAAAGACAATATTTAAAATTTATTATAATTGAAAATATATAATCATAAAATTGTAGTAAAACGGAAAGAAGGTATGATATGAAAGAAAAACGATTTACTACAATTATTTTTTGCGCAATATCTATATTATTTATAATTATTTTAATAATATTTTTGAAAAATATTATTAAAAATAAAAAAAGTGTAAATACTATAAATATCCAAAGTAAAGAAAAAGTGGAGGAGTATATTTTTAATATTAATGAATATGAAGCAAAATTAGATGTTAAAGTATTTAGCAATAAAAATGAAAATTTATATGAAATAAAACAAGTCGTAGAAAAAAAACATTTTTACCAAGAAATATTGAATAATCAGAGAAATAATCTAGTAATAGAACACTTAGATAATAAAGTAATAATAAAAAATAATTCTTTAAAATTAGAAAAGGTATATGAAAACTATGAATGTATGTTAGAAAATACTTTATATTTAAATACATTTATAGATGAATACAAAAAAAGTGAAGAAAAAGAAATTACGGAAGATAATGATTATTATATAGTAAAAATAAAACTAAGTGATAATAAAAATAAATATGTACTATATAAAAACCTATATATAGGAAAAAAAGATAGCAAACCAAAAAAAATGGAGATTGAAGATATAAACAAAAACAGGACAATATACATATTATATAAAGAAATAACAATTAAATAAATTTTATTGTTATAGGAAAAATTAAATCTAAATTAATATGAAAATATACTATTAGGATTTCTAAAAATAGAATATTAGGAGTGAAAAATATATGACGATAAAAAGAGGAGATATGTATTATGCAGATTTAAGTCCTGTTATTGGATCTGAACAAGGAGGAATAAGACCAGTGCTTATAGTACAAAATGATACTGGAAATAAATATAGTCCTACTGTAATTGCAGCAGCAATAACTTCACAGACTGGAAAAAATAAGTTACCAACACATATTCAAATAGGAACAAATAGTGGAGGATTAAAATCGGATTCTATAGTACTTGCAGAACAAATAAGAACTATAGATAAAAGCAGATTAAAAGAAAAAATAGGACATATAGATGATAACATGATTATGAATCAAGTTAATAATGCTATAGGTATAAGTTTTGGCTTAGAAATTTAAGTTTAGATTTAGGAGTTTTTATGAGCGTAAGTAATAGAGTATTAGCAGCCATATATAGAATAATGGCTGCTTTAATAAGTATATTTGCTATATTAAGCGATTTTGGTGTATTTAAGGGAAATATTGCTTCTGAAAATATTTTTTATTTTACAATAATAAGTAATATTTTATGTTTTATGATGTTTAGTTTTTTATCAGTAAAAACTATAAATGAAATAAAATTATATGGAATTAAAGGTTCAACTTCAATGTCTCCACATATAAAAGGTAGTATCTTAATATCAATAATTCTTACAATGACAGTATATCATTTTATTTTAATTCCTTATGGTTTAAAAATGGATCCAAGCAAAAGGTTAGAATTAGCAGATATAATTTTACATTATATAGTACCATGTTTAACTATTTTTGATTGGATATTATTTGATGATAAAAAGAGATTTAAAATGTATGATCCACTAATATGGATTATGATTCCACTTATGTATGTAATATTTATATATGTACAAGCAGGGCATAATTTTATTGAAGAATTGAACTGTGGTATGGATAAATATGTATATGTATTTTTAAATCTGGAATTGCTAGGGAAACAAGCAGTTGAGAGTAATATAATTAAAATAACAGCTATTTTAATAGCAATTGGTTATTTTCTTTACGGAATTGATAGGATTAGGTTAAAAAAAGATGAAAAATTTTTATAAATATATAGACTATATTATTCAAGTGAGGTAAAATAAAATTATTGAAAAATTATTTTTAATATAAAAGGAGAAACTATCATGGAAGAAGATAAGAAAAATGATGGGGAAAAGGAAGAAATAAAAAATAATAAAAATAAAGTAAAAGAAGAAAAAGGAAAAATTACTAAAATTGGACTAATATGTAGAATAGTATTACTTGTTACTTCTGGATATTTTATATATGAAGTTGCAAAAGCTAATATTATTCCAATTAAGTATATATCAATAGGAATTTTTATATTAGTAATTTTAAATTTAATATTTTTATTAATATTATTAAAAAATAGAAAAAATTTATTTATAAAGATAACATCAGGTGTATTAGCATTAATTATATCTTCTATATTTGTGTTTGGAGCTCTTAAAGTAAAACAAGGAAATGACTTATTATCAAATATGAATATAAAATATAAAACATTAAATTTTTCAGTACTTGTTAAAGCAGATAGTAAATATCAAAATCTTGACGATTTAACTGATAAATCAATGGGATATTTTAAAAATGATGCAGAAGGAATGAAAGAGTCAATTGCTGAAATTGAGAAGAAAAATGAAAAGATTACTTTAGCAGCTTATGAGAACATAAATGAAATGGGAAAAAGTTTATTAAATAATGAAATTGATTCTATTTTAATAGAAGATGGTTATAAGGCTATTTTAGAAGATCCAGAAGCTAGTGCTAGTGATAATGATAATGAGGAAAGCAAAGAGGAAAATGAAGTTGTAGGAGAAAAGATTCCAAGACCTGATAAAGAAGAGGATAACACAACACTAGAGAATTTTGAAGAAGAAGTTAGAGTAATTTATACTTTTAGTATAAATATGGATTTAGTTGAAACTGTAAAAGATGTTGTTGTAACAGAAAAACCATTTAATATATATATATCAGGAATTGATACTTATGGAAATATTGCTTCTGTATCAAGATCAGATGTTAATATAGTAGCAACAGTAAACCCAGCAACAAAACAAGTATTGTTAACATCAATACCAAGAGATTATTATGTTCAATTACATGGAACAACAGGATATAAAGATAAATTAACTCATGCAGGAATATATGGTATAGATAAATCGGTTGCTACTATTGAAGATTTATTAGATATAGAAATAAATTATTATTTTAAATTTAATTTTAGTAGTGTTATAGATATAGTAAATGCAATTGGTGGAGTAGAAGTTTACTCAGATTACACTTTCCAATCTGTAAAAGGATTTAATTATACAAAAGGATATAATAAAGTAAATGGAAAACAGGCATTGTCATTTGTTAGAGAAAGAAAAGCATTTAGTGAAGGTGATAGACAAAGAGGAAAAAACCAACAAGCAATGATTGACGCAATAGCACATAAATGTATGTCTCCAAAAATTCTTACACAATATAATTCATTATTGAAATCTTTGCAAAAAACATTTGTTACTAATATGCCTCCTGAGAGAATAAAATCATTAGTAAAAATGCAATTAGATACAGGTAGTGATTGGACTATAACAACAAATAGTTTAACAGGAACTGATTCTAAACAATATACTTATTCATATAGTGGAGCACCTTTATATGTAATGGTACCATCAGAAAGTAGTATAAATAAAGCTAAAGATTTAATTAGTCAAGTGTCACAAGGAAAGAAATTAGATGCTTCATTTAAAGTAAGTGATGGAAGTGATGTTCATTCTGTAACAAAATCAGATGTTCCAAAGAAACAAAAGAAAGTAGAGTCAAAAGATAATAAAAAAGGTAAAGATAATGAAAATAAAGTTGATAATAATACTACAAAACCAGACTCGGATGAAAATACTACAAAACCAAAACCAAAACCTGACGAAAATACTACAAAGCCAAAACCTGATGAAAATACTACAAAACCAGAACCAGACGAAAATACTACGAAGCCAGACCCAGATGAAAATACTACAAAGCCAAAACCTGATGAAAATACTACAGAACCAAAACCTGATGAAAATAATACAAATCCAGACCCAGAAGAACCATCAAAAGAAGAATAGAAAAAATAATAAAAACAAACCCTAGAAAAGATCTTAAGGTTTGTTTTTTATTTATCTAAAATTCGTCATAAATATACTTTTTAATAAATAATTAATTATTATTATTTAAAAAATACTAATTATATTGATAAAACAAAAAAAATATTGTAGAATAAATTCATAAAAAGAGGTAGAGAATATGGATAGAAAAAAGGTTTTAGTAATAATTGCATTTATTTTAATATTAATAGGAATAATTACGTTTATTATATTCAATAAAAAGACAGATAGAGAATATGAAATTATAACAGAAAAAGAATATAATTATTGGCTTTTAAATGTTGATGATAAATATGGAGTTATAAATAAGTATGGAGATGTTATTTTAGAACCAGAGTATGACCAAATAGATATTCCAAATAGAGATAAAGCAATATTTATAACATATAAAGATGAAAATAAAAAGATATTAAATCATAAATCAGAAGAAATATTTAAAGATAGAGATATATCAGCAATAGAAATTATAGATTATGATGAAGAAGATGACGAAAACTTGTGTGATACTAGCAGATTAAAATATTTTGAGAATAATAAATATGGGCTTGCTGATTTAGAAGGAAATAAAATAACAGAGCCTATATATGATGAGATAATTTCTTTGCCAGGAAAATATGGAGAATATAGAGTATTAAAAGAAGAAAAATATGGTGTAATAAGTAATAAAGGTGTAGAACTAATAAAGTGTAAATATGACTATATAGAAGGAGACGGATATTCAAAAGATGGAAATTTTAAAAATGCTGGATATGTAGTAGGTAAGAAAACTGATAATGGAATTATGCATGGATATATTGATAAAGACGAAAAAGAAATAATAAAAATAGAAAATGAGAAAATTTCAAGAATACCTAATATAAAAAATGATGAATTGTATTTGATTATTATTAGAGATGGTAGAAGTGCAATATATAAAGATAAAAAAAATAAAACAGATTTTTTATATAGAGAAATTACTTATTCTGAAGAAGGCGATGCTTTTGTAGTACAGAAAAATAAGAAATATGGTTTAATAAGTAAAGATTTAAAAGAATTATTAAATCCAGTATATGATGAAGTTTTTATTTCAGGAATGTACATAAATGCTACTAAAGGAGAAGAAATAAGTATATTTGAACTAAATGGTAAAAAAATAGAAAATACAGAATATATAGGGCTTTCAAAAACTAGTACAGAAAAGTTTTATATTGCGATGGATGAAGAATATAAGTATGGAATATTAGATATAAATAAAGAACCTGTGATTAAATGTGAAAATGATTATATAAAAGAAGTAGAAGGAACAGATTTAATATCTGTAACAAATGAAAACAAGATAACAATTTATTCAGCTAATTTACAAAAATTATTTGAAATTGAATATGCTAAAATGGATATAGTAAATAATCATATAAGAATAGTAAATGATAATGAAGTAAATTATTTTACCTTAGATGGAAAAAAAGTGGATAACAAAACTGTATATTTGAAAAATGAGTTATATGCAGATTGTAAAAATGGAAAATGGGGATTCACTGATTTAGAGGGAAAAGTAGTTGTAGATTATAAATATGATAAAGTTACAGAACTTAATGAATATGGTTTTGCAGGAATAAAGAAGAATGGAAAGTGGGGAGTTATAAATAAAGAAGGAAAAGTTATATTAAAGCCAAGTTATGACTCTGATGCAGAAGATCCAATATTTATAGGAAAATATTGTTTAAATGGAAAAATATGTTCAGATGAAATATATTAAAATAGTTATAATAAAAAGTATTTAATTTAAGTATTAAATACTTTTTTTATAGTAAATATAGAAAAGAATGTTAGATATAATTAGAAGAAGATGATTTTTTAATAAAATAAAATGAGTGAAGGTCAAATGCGAACCATAAAGGAGAGGTTCTCAATTGACCTTCTAATTATATAAATATCAGAAAAGAAGTATTATAAAAAGTAATAGATTAAAAAAATTTTTCTTTTTATAATTAACCTGTTTGTTTTTAAATACCTGTTTCAACATATTCTTCTACAGTCATGATTTCATATTCTGAAATATCTGGTTCTACAAAATCTTCTTCCTTTACTGTATCAAATTCATATATTGTTTCTAATATATATTCATCTGACTCATTTGAATATATATTTAATCCTGTATCTTTATCAATATACATATCATTTAGAGTTTTATCTAAATTTTTAACCGTAAAATTATCTATATAGTAACATTTGTTATTATTAATAGTTTTTTCCTTTATATTTGATTTTATAGAACATACAAATAGTTCCCAAAGATTTTTTGTATAAAATAAATTCTCTGTACTGTTAATACGTCCATGAGGAACATTATGCATAGCTATTTTTCTACCTTTTGTTTGCATATAAGTATTTACAGTATAAAAATTATCTTTAGTATTTTTCTTTCCAATATCTATAGTTTTTATTTCTTCTTCATCTTTTATTGAGACTATTATTATTTTGACTTTATCATCTTTTACAAAAGTTTCATTTTTCCAAAATGCTCCATTTTTATAGCTATATTCTGTAATGTGGTAATTTTCTAGATTCTCATATTTTTTAGCTTTATTATATAAATCAGATATAATTATCATTTTTCTTGCTGTTACTATTGTAAAAATTAATATTAATATTAACAATATAGATGAAACAATAAATTTCAATAACTTTAATTTATTATTATACTTTTTCATGTGTTCAACTTCTCTATAATCTACTTTTGAATTTGATGTATTAAAATCTCTTTTCATACTAGATAATGTTTCTGAACATTCTGTGCAATCTTTTATATGGTTTTCTATGTATTCATTAATTTCTTCATCTGTTAAATTTTCAATATAATTAGGTAATAAAAAATTTTGAATTATTTTACATTCTTTTTTCATTATAATCAACCTCCTTTAATTTATTTTTAGCTCGGTAAAAAGTTATTCTAGCCCAGTTTTCAGTTTTATTCAGAATGGTACCAATTTCTTTAAAACTTAATTCACCGGTTATTCGTAAATATACTACTTCTCTTGACTTTTCATCTATATGTTGCATTTTCTTATATAAAGATATTTTTTCTTCTTTGTCAATGATAAGATTTTCAGTTTCTAAAATTTCTGGTATATTTGATAATTGAGTATTTTTTATATTTACTATTCTTTTATTTTTCTTACATTGGTTATACCATAAATTTTTTGCAATTTGACATAACCATACAGACATTTTACATTTACCATTGTAAGAATCAATACTTTTAATAGCTCTATAAAAAGTTTCTTGTGTAAGTTCTTCAGAGATATCACTATTATTAGTTAAACAGAATAGGTATTTATTTACTATATCAAAATATTCTTTATATATTTTTTCCATATTTTACCTCCTATATATATAACAATTTAAAATAAAATTCGTTACAATAAATTTTTAATTTTTATAAAAAATATATAATACATTATAATAATTAGAAATATTATCATAAATTTTTACAATTTTCTATATTTTTTTCTGATAATCTGAGTTAAGTCCTACTAATAAATTTTTTTATTATATCATATCAAAATATAATGGGGAACTATAACTAAGAGCTAAATATTTAAGAAGTATTAAAAAGTTAAAATTATAGTTTATTTGTACTTATTAAATTAGGCTATAATTTTATGTAAATATATGATATAATTGTAAAATATTAAAAATAACTATTGTAGGAGGATAAAATGTATCAAGAATTTGGAATTAATAAAGAATTAGAATTAATGGCTGATGAAGCGGAGATAGAAATAAAAAAAGAATTTGAAAAAATAGATAAGAATTGCACAAAAAATTCATTAAAGGTATTGAAAGCATTTCAAAGTAATAAAATATCAGATATGCATTTTAATCAAACAACAGGATATGGATATGGAGATGTAGGAAGAGATACTATTGAAAAGATATTTGCAGAAGTATTAAATGCAGAAGACGCATTAGTTAGAAATCAGTTTATTTCTGGTACTCATGCACTAACAGTTACGTTATTTGGAATATTAAGACCAGGAGATATTATGTTATCTATTAGTGGAAAGCCTTATGATACATTAGATACAGTAATAGGGATAGAAGAAAATAAAAGTTCTTTAAAATCATTTAATATTAATTTTGAAGAAATAGATTTAATTAATGATAATTTTGATACAGAAAAAATATTAGAAAGGGTTTCAAAAAAGGATATAAAACTTATAGAAATTCAAAGGTCTAGAGGATATGCTACAAGAAGAAGTATTAATATTGAAAAAATTGAGAATATTATAAAAGAAATTAGAAAAGTAAATAAAGATGTAATAATAATGGTAGATAATTGCTATGGAGAGTTTGTTGAAGAAAAAGAACCAATTGAAGCAGGAGCTGACATAATGGTAGGTTCTCTAATAAAAAACTTAGGTGGAGGAATAGCAAGTAATGGAGCTTATATAGCTGGAAGAAAAGACTTAGTAGAACTTTGTGCAGAAAGATTAACTTCACCTGGACAAGGAAAAGAAGTAGGACCATCACTAGGAGCTAATAAAAGTTTTCTTCAAGGAATGTATATGGCACCTATTACAGTATCAAGTGCATTAAAAACAGCAGTATTTACAGCAAAGATGATGGAAAAATTAGGATATAAGGCAGTTCCATCATCAAATGAAAAAAGAGCAGATATAGTTCAAACTATAGAATTCGGAAATCCAGAAGATTTAATTAGATATTGTCAAGGAATACAAATGGGATCTGCAATTGATTCCAATTCTATTCCTGAGCCATGGGATATGCCAGGATATACTGATAAAGTAATAATGGCTGCTGGAGCATTTACGATGGGGTCATCAATAGAATTATCATGTGATGCTCCAATAAGAGAGCCATATATAGCATTTCAACAAGGTGGATTAACTTATGAGTATGGAAAGCTAGGAGTATTAAAAGCAATTCAAAATATGTTAGAGGCTAAGTAAAGTAGAAGAAGAAAGAATATCAAAATTTGCTATTAAAGTATTACTTAAATGATAATTTATATAAAATACATATCAAGAATGAATAATAATTCCTTAATTACGATATCATTATTGTTTCTGATACAAGTTATAATTTCAAAAATAAGACTTGAAAATTCTATTCTGACAAAATCTTTAGGAGAGAAAAATAGTAGAAAGTTAAAAATTATTATATTTTAAAAAGATTAAGGAAACATTGTAAAAATAGTAAATTATTATCAACAATATATGAAAAACTTGTGTATAACTATATAGAAAATATAGATAAATTTAAGGTGAAAAAATGAAAGTATTAATAATTGGTGGTGGACCAGCTGGAATGCTTGCAGCGATTAGTGCTGCTAAAGAAAAAAATGATGTAATTATATATGAGAAAATGGATAGATTAGGAAAGAAAATATTAATTACAGGAAAAGGAAGATGTAATATAACAAATAATATAGATATGTCAGATTTTATTCAAAATGTTCCTGGGAATGGTAGATTTTTATATAGTGCATTTGATAATTTCACAAATAAAGATATAGTAAACTTAATAGAACAAAATGGTGTAAAAACAAAAGTGGAAAGAGGAAATAGAGTATTTCCTGTGTCAGATAAAGCATCAGATGTAAGAGATGTTTTAGAAAAAGAATTATATAAAAACAATGTAAAAGTAAAATTGAATGCAGTAGTAAAAAGTATAATTGTATTGGATGAAAAAGCAATTGGGATTGAATTTAAAAATGGAGAAAAAAGTTATGGAGATAAAATAATATTAGCGACAGGAGGAAAAAGTTATCCATTAACAGGTTCAAATGGAGATGGATATAAAATGGCAGAAAAACTAGGACATACAATAAAAGATATAAAAGGATCTCTAGTACCACTAATATCAAATGATAATATATGTAAAGAATTGCAAGGATTAAGTTTAAGAAATGTAAATATTAGTATTAAAGATATCGAAAAAAATAAAATAATATATGAAGATTTTGGAGAAATGTTATTTACACATTTTGGTGTTAGTGGACCTACAATATTAAGTAGTTCAGCTCATTTATTAAGATATAAGAAAGTAGAAGAACTATTAAAAAACAATAAAATAAAATTATTTATAGATTTAAAGCCAGCATTAACAAATGAACAGTTAGATTTAAGAATAAGAAGAGATTTTGAGGCGGCAAAGAATAAAAGATTTAAGAACTCGTTAGACAAATTATTACCTAAGAAGATGATTAGTGTTGTTATAGCACAATCAAAAATAAATGAAGAAAAAAAAGTAAATGAGATTACTAAAGAAGAAAGATTAAATCTTCTAAATGTACTAAAAAAGTTTGAGGTAACAATAAATGGATTTCGACCAGTAGAAGAAGCTATTGTAACAGCAGGTGGGATAAATATTAAGGAAATAAATCCAAAGACAATGGAATCGAAGTTAGTGAAAGGATTATTTTTCGCTGGAGAAATAATAGATGTAGATGCTTATACTGGTGGATTTAATCTTCAAATAGCATATTCTACTGGATATACAGCAGGGAAAAATTAAATAAAAATAGGGAGATTAATATGTTTAACTCTATAAAAGAAAATGTAAGTGGAGAAATAATTGAAAAAAAATCAAGATTTATAGCTAACATATTTTATATTGAGTCTGAGAGTGAAGCAGAAGATATAATAAAAGAGATAAAAAAAGAATATTATGATGCAAGACATAATTGTTTTGCTTATATAATAGATAGAGAAAATATATCTAAATTTAGTGATGATGGAGAACCATCTGGAACAGCAGGAGTACCAATTTTAAACATTTTAAAAGGGAGAAATTTAAGTAATATATTAGTAATTGTTACTAGATATTTTGGAGGAACATTACTTGGAACTGGAGGTCTTGTCAGAGCCTATTCAGATGCCACAATTGAAGCATTAAAAAATGCTGATATTATAACAAAGATATATGGAAAAGTTATAAAGATAGAATTAGAATATAAAAATTTAAAATCTTTAGAATATCATTTAAAAAAAGAGAAAATAAATATAGTAGACATAAAATATAGTGAAAAAATAGATTTAAGTATAGAAGTTACAAAAGAGGAAATAAAAAAAATAAATAATATGATAGATAATAAAATAATATTAGTGGATAAAATAGAAGTTATTGAAGAAAAATATATATCGAAAAATGTCTAAAAAGAGTTTAAAGTGAAATTGATTAAAAATAAAAAGGAAAAAAATAGAAAAAATTCATAAAAGACTATTGAAATAGATTAAATATCCATTTATAATAGACATTGTAAAAATTTTACAATTATTTTGAAAGGAGAAAGAATGAAAGAGAAAATTACTGTATTGATTGCAGATGACAACGTTGAGTTTGCAACAACATTAAAAAGTTATTTTGATAGAAATGAGAACATGGAGGTAATAGCTGTTACAAAGGATGGTAATGAGGCAGTAGAGAAAATTATTGAATTACAACCAGATGTAGTTTTACTTGATGTCATAATGCCACATTTAGATGGAATAGGAGTATTAGAGAAAATAAACAATAGCAATCTAGAAAAATACCCATTCTGCGTAGTAATATCAGCAGTAGGGCAATATAATATAACAAGAGAAGCATTAAAATTGGGGGCACAATATTATGTAATGAAACCTTTCGATATGGATGTTTTAATTAAAAGAATAGAGGAATTTAAAGATTATAAAGTAGAAGAAACAAATAATAATTTTATAGTAAAGGAATCAAAAACAAGTTACATAGAATTAAATTCAAATACTAAATCAAAAGAAAATTTGGAAGCTTTAGTTACAAATATTATTCATGAAGTAGGAGTTCCAGCACATATTAAAGGGTATCAATATTTGAGGGAAGCAATAATGATGACAGTAGAAGATATTGAAGTAATTAACCAAATAACTAAACAGTTATATCCAGATATAGCACACAAATATAAAACTACTTCAAGTAGAGTGGAAAGAGCAATTCGTCATGCAATAGAGATTGCTTGGGGAAGAGGACAACTTGAAACAGTACAAAATATATTTGGATATACAGTAAATGTATCTAAAGGCAAACCAACAAACTCAGAATTTATTGCTATGATAGCAGATAAATTAAGACTTGAACTTAAGAGTGCTTAAAAAGATTGTAATAAATAAGAAATGAGACTACTATTAAATTGTAGTCTCATTTTTTATAAATATTAAAATTTTATATCTGAAATTACATAATGGTTATTTTCATAAGTAATAGTTACTGTTGAAGTTCTTTTTTCTTCAGTTTCAGCATTTATATATGATATTGAATATTTGTAAGTGTTATTTGAATTAGATTTTAATGTTAGCTTTAAATTACTATGAGACCATCCAGAAGCTCCAATATTTGCTATATATAATTTACCATTAACTTTTTTAAATGATATTGAAAATTCCTTATTAAAATGTTTTTCTGACATATATTTTAACATCTTATTTTTAAAATCATTGTAGTTTATTTTTGTATTTATATAAGTATAGTCTCCAATTTGTTTAGTATTTGATTCATCAAATTTTGTTGAATCATATCCAAGTGATTCAAGCATTGAACTTGGACTACCTTCAAGACTTCCTACTAAATTTAAGTACTTATCTGTAATTTTTTTTGCTTCGTTTGTTGTTAAATCAATTTTTGAAGTATTTGTTTCTTTTTCTACATCTGTATTTGTTTCAGTAGTATTATTTTCCATATTTGTAGAATTATTATTAATAATATTTTCTAAAGTGTTTTCTTCATCCATAGATGTAACATTACTATTATTTGTATTATCAATATGTATATTTTCTTTGTAATTATAATGATAGTACATTCCTATTATTATAATTATAAGAACAAAAATAATAAGTAAAAATATAACAGTACTTAAGTTTACTTTTATATGCTGTTTTTCTTCCATTATTTTTCACCTCCTCTTTTGTAAAATAAAAATACATATATATTATATACATATAGTAATTTATAAATCAATAGCATTTATAGTTTAGTATTAAAAAAATTTACATAATGCATAAAAAGTGGTATAATAGCAATAGAAAATTTTACAGGGAGGAATACAGATGAAATTGGGTGTTACATTAGTCAATCGGAAAATAAGCAAAGTTTTCAAAGAAGATGAAAGTGGAAGCTATATCTTTGATGAAAATGGAGCTCTGGTTGCGAAAAAAACAAACGGTCTGTTTGTACAGTTCTTTGTTGAATCAGCGGGAGAAGTATGTCTTCTGGTTGTGGCTAAGAATTATAAAAGAAAATTAGGCCATGACTTATTTGTTACAGAGGTTGCACAACTTTTTCCAGCAGATGGCGAAACGATGATTTCTTATAAGAAAAACAGAATATTTGTGAAAGAAGCAGATGAGAAAGCAAAAGGCGAAGTAAGAATCATAGGGATGGCAGAGGACATTGATGGAATGTTAAGAGTTTATCTGCCAAAGCTGGGAGTAGACGAAACCCTAACAAAATCTTTCAAAAATAATGAGTGTAGAAATGTCTATATTATTAATGAAAGGGTAAAAGAGTTGAAGGGTTAGAACCAAGAATTTAAAGATAACAAAAGAAAAGCGGTGTTTGCATTTATGTGGACACCGCTTTTTCTCATAATTAATAGATAAACTAATATACTAATTAAAAGGAGAAACATTGAAAAAGAGACTATAATATGATATAATTTTTAATCAGTGAAAATTAAGGAGAGAATAATGGAGCCATTATTAAAAATAATACCAAATATTAAGAAATTTAATAGCTATTTTTCTGATATAAAAAATAAAGTTAGTCCTATAATGCTATCAGGATTAACAGATAGTGGTAAATCACATTTAGCATATTCTACATCTTTTTATGAAGAAAAACCAATTTGTATAATTACTTATAATGAACTTCAAGCTAGAAAGTTAGTAAAAGATTTAAAATTTTTTACAGATAATATAGATTTATTTACAAAAAGAGAAATATTTATATATGATTATATTGCTGAGAGTAAAGATAATTTATATGAGAGAATTTCTGTTTTAAATAATATTATTAATAAAAAAACAAAGGTAGTAATTACAACAATTGAAGCAATAATGCAACCAATGATAGAAAAAAAACAATTATATAAAAATAAAGTATCTTTAAAAATAGGAGATGAATGTAATCTAGAAGATATAAAAGAGAAATTAGTTCTTTTAGGTTATGAAAGATATGACCTAATAGAAGGAAGAGGACAATTTAGTGTTAGAGGCGGAATATTAGATATTGCAGTAAATGAAAAAGAAGGAATTAGAATAGAACTTTGGGGAAATGAGATTGATTCAATTAGAAAATTTAATATTTTAAACCAACGTTCAACAGATATGTTAAAAAAAGTGGATATATATCCTGCTTATGAGTTTATAATTGAGAATTCATTAGAAGATGTTTGTAGAAATATAAAAGATTATGGTTATCCAGAAGTATTTAATGATATTATAAATCAAGATATAAAAGATATTGGAAGTGGAAATTACTTAAGTAAGATAGATAAATATTTTAATTGTTTTTATAATAATACAGTGTCTTTTTTAGATTATTTATCAGATGATTATATAATATTTTATGATGAAATAGGAAAAATAAAAGCAAGGTCAGAAAATATCACAAAAGATAATAAATCTATAATAAAGTATGTTGTGGAAAAAAAGAAGATTGCACCTCAAATATTAGAATCATTATTTGATTATGATAATATAGTTAAACAAAATATTGATAGACAAATAATATATCTTGAAAAAACAGATATAGGATTTGTTGATAAAGAAAGTATGCATGCAAAAAGAAACGGATATAGCTTTAGCTATAGGGAGGTCAACTTTTTTCGTAGTTCAATGGATTTACTACTTGAGGAAATACAAAAAGCAGAAAGAGAAAAAAAATATACAGTAATTCTATCGGGTAGTGAAGAAAATGCTAAAAAAATATCAAATTTATTAAATGAAAAAGAAATAAAAAATAGATATTCTAAAATTTTAAAAGAAGATATAGTTCCAGGTTTAGTAGAAATTACAACTGGGACAATTTCTGCTGGTTTTGAGTGTTTTGATATGAATTTAATTGTAATTCCAGTAGAAGAAATATTTTCTACAAAACAAAAAAGAAAAAAGAGTATGTCTGCTTTTAAAGATGGTGAAACTGTAATATTTAGCGATTTAAAAATAGGAGATTATGTAGTACATAGAACTCATGGAATAGGTGAATATATAGGAGTAAATACTATAAAAGCAGATGGAATTACAAAAGACTATATTAAGGTAAAATATAAAGATGATGATATATTATATATACCAACTAATTCGTTAGATAATATTAGAAAATTTATTGGTTCTGGAGATGCAAAACCTAAACTTACAAGACTAGGAAGCAAGGAATGGGATAATACTAAAAATAAAGTAAAATCTAATTTAAGAGAAGTTGCAAGAGAATTAATTGAATTATATGCAAAAAGGCAAAAAATGACAGGATATGCTTTTTCTAAAGATACTACATGGCAAAAAGAATTTGAAGATGATTTTGAATATCAAGAAACAGATGACCAAATAAGATGTATAAATGAAATGAAAAAAGATATGGAAGCACCAAAGCCAATGGATAGACTACTTTGTGGAGATGTAGGATATGGGAAAACAGAAGTAGCAATAAGAGGAGCTTTTAAAGCTGTGTTAGACCAAAAACAAGTAGCTTATTTAGTTCCAACGACAGTACTTGCAAACCAACAATATGAATCATTTAAAGAAAGAATGGAAAAATTTCCTGTAAAAGTGGAATTATTAAACAGATTTAGAACTAAAAAAGAACAAGAACAAATAATAAAAAAATTAAAGCTAGGAGAAATTGATGTACTTATAGGCACACATAGAATATTAAGTAAAGATGTTATTTTCAAAAATTTAGGTTTACTTATAATTGACGAAGAACATAGATTTGGAGTAAAAGATAAAGAAAAAATTAAAGAAATGAAGAATAATATAGATGTTCTTACAATGACAGCTACTCCAATTCCAAGAACTCTACATATGTCAATTGTCGGAATTAGAGATATGTCTGTTATTTATGACCCTCCACAAAATAGAAAACCAGTTCAAACTTATGTACTTGAATATGATGATGAAGTAGTTAAAGAAGCTATTATAAAAGAGCTTGAAAGAGATGGTCAAGTTTTTTATTTGTATAATAAAGTAGAAGATATTATAAAAAAAGCTGATTATATATCAAATTTGATTCCAGAGATTAAAATAGGAATTGCTCATGGAAAGATGACAGGAAAAGAAATAGAAGATATAATGCAGGATTTTGTTGATAAAAAAATAAATGTACTTGTATGTACAACAATACTCGAGTCTGGTATAGACATTCCTAATGCAAATACTATAATAGTCGAAAATGCAGATAGATTAGGTTTAGCACAACTTTATCAGATTAGAGGTAGAGTAGGAAGAAGCGATAAACAAGCTTATGCATATATTACTTATAAAAGAGATAAACTTTTATCAGAAGTTGCTGATAAAAGATTAAAAGCAATAAAAGAATTTACAGAATTTGGTTCAGGTTTTAAAATAGCAATGAGAGATTTGGAAATAAGAGGCGCAGGAAGTATACTTGGAGAATATCAACATGGACACATGGAACAAGTTGGATATGATATGTATTGTAAGCTACTAAACGAAGTTATAAAAGAAATGAAAGGAATAGAAACTACTGAAGAAATAGATGTTCAAATAGAATTAAATGTTTCGAGTTATATTCCAGATGAATTTATTAATAATCCAGCACAAAAAATAGAAATATATCAAAATATTGCTTTATGTAGAAATGAAGACGATATAAAAGATGTTACAGATGAAATTATTGACAGATATGGAAGTATGCCAAAAGAAATAGAAAAATTATTAGATATTGCAAGAATAAAGAATATGGCAAGGAGTAAGAGTATATTAAAAATATCACAAAAAGAAGAAAGAGTAATATTTTATTTTGATGAAGAAAAAATCCCCCCGTTTCTATTCA
>JAAWJE010000067.1 GCA_022796725.1 Clostridia bacterium
ATTTTAATTTATAATTACTATTATTTCTAATAAATATAAAAATGATTAAGTATTAAAGAGTATAAAAAAATATAGAATAAAATTTAAAAATAAAAAGCTAGTTGCATTAAAATTGCATTAAAACTACTAATTTTATAGAAAATATAAAAACGCAAGTCATTGATATAACTGACTTGCGTAGTTTTATATTCTCATAATTAGTCTTGTGTATATGGTAATATAGCAATATGTCTTGCTCTTTTAACAGCTAATGTTATAGCTCTTTGATGTTTAGCACAAGCTCCTGTTGCTCTTCTTGGTAATATTTTACCTTTATCATTGATAAACTTCTTTAATTGTTCTCCATTTTTATAGTCTAATTCAAAGTTTTTATCACTACATAAAACACAAACTTTTTTTCTAACTTTTCTAAATTTTGGATTGAAATCATCATCCATATTATTGTTTCTTCTTTTATTGTTTTGTTTTTTGTCTGCCATTTTTAATATCCCCCTTCTTCTAAAAATTTATTCTAGAATGGTAAATCATCATCAGAAGACACTTGAAACTCTTGGCTTTCAGCTACTGTTGTTCCAAAAGTGTTTTCAAATCCATCTCCTGCTCCATCTCTTCTACTATCAGCAAAATATGCTTCTTCAGCAATTACTTCTGTAACATAATGTTTTTGTCCTTGTTCATCATCCCAATTTCTTGTTTGTATTCTTCCTATTATTCCAACTTGTTGACCTTTTTTGAAATATTTACTACAAAATTCACCTGTTTTATTCCAAGCTACTATTGGTATAAAATCTGCTTGTCTTTCTTCTCCTTGTCTTGCAAATCTTCTATTAATTGCAAGTGTAAAAGATGCTACCAAAGTATTATTTGTTTGAGTATATCTTGTTTCTGGATCTTTTGTTAATCTTCCCATTAGTACAACTTTATTCATTTATTTTTCCTACCTTTCTAAAATTAAAGGCTTTTACTTTTTATATTAGTCTTCTTTTCTAACAACTATGAATTTAAGAATTCCATCTGTAATTCTGTAAACTCTTTCAAGTTCAGCTATAAATTCTGGGTTAGCTTCGAAGTTATATAATACATAATATCCTTCTGAATTCTTTTTTATTTCATAAGCTAATTTTTTCTTTCCCATTTCTTCAACTGATTCAACTTTACCTTCATTATTAATCATATCAGAAAATTTAGTAATTAATTCTTTAATTCCTTGTTCTTCTAAATTTGGATTAATAATGATTATACTCTCGTATTTATTCATTATATTCCCACCTCCTTCTGGCTATATAACCCATACATATAAAGTATGAGTAAGGTTAACGTGTTATATTTTAACATACAAAATTCGATTTTGCAAGTTTTATTAAAAAGAAAGTATATTTTTTTGTAGATTAGTCAATTATATATTGTACTTTTAGAAATTAAATATCTTTAAACTATATTAATACTAACAATTACTAGTAATTATTTTTATTTTCTATATCATTTCTAAATACATAATAAAAGACTATTAAAAATATTATTTATAACATTTTCAATAGTCTTTACCCATTATTAACTTTCTTTTAGCATTCTATTAAACACTTCTTCACATACAGCATACATGTTATGTTTTTGTGAACTGTTTAAACTATTTCTATATTCTTTTACTTTCCTAATTTTTATTATGGCCTTTTCATAATCTGAATTACTTATACAATCAATAATTTCATTAAAATCCTCATTCATTATTATTACTCTATATTCACTTTTCTGTTTAAAATACCAACTAAATAACTTTAATACTTCTATAATTTCTTCATCAGACTTTAATTCATTTGTATCAATTATTTTACACAAAAAATATGGCATAATTCTTGCACAAAAGAATCTATAGAATCCAGTATTATTTGTTGTTTTATAATTTTCGTATATTAATTTATATGCTTCATCCGTTTTTGAAAAGTAATTCTTATTACAATTAGTAGATATTGATACATTCTCTTTGTTTTGTCTATAATTAAGTATTACATCTTTTATAAAATATCCTTTATCTGTATGAGTATATAGAAATGAAGTAAATATAGCATCCTCAGCTAATGCTCCTTCAGCAAATCTTAATTTATTTGTTTCAATAAAATCTCTTTTAAAAATTTTATTCCATACAACTGAATTCATAACAAAAAATGACTTTTTATAATCTGTAATTGTAACTTCAAAATTCTCTTGAATATCAAACATAGGACTATCCCATTTTTCACCTTCAAATGTTGTATATATATAATTTCCCATTACATATTCTGTATTTACTTTCTCTATTGCTTTATATAACAATTCACAAGCATTTTTTTCTAAAAAATCATCTGAATCCAAAAACATTATATATTTTCCAGTAGCAATATCAATTCCAACATTTCTCGCACTTGAAACTCCACTGTTTATTTTATGTATAACCTTTATTCTTTCATCCACATTTTTATACTCATCACATATTTTTCCTGAATTATCCTTTGAACCATCATCTACAAGTATAATTTCTAAATTCTTATATGT
The DNA here is from genome assembly GCA_022796725.1 of Clostridia bacterium. Taxonomy (GTDB): domain Bacteria; phylum Bacillota; class Clostridia; order TANB77; family CAG-508; genus UMGS1994. The sequence goes on from JAAWJE010000067.1 coordinate 2,530, forward strand.
CTGATTTAATACAGAATCTATACTCTGTCTTATATAATCTTCAACATTATATACTGGTATAATTACTGATATTTTATATTCCATTTTTAAACCTCCAAATCTATTTGAATTCATAGGAACCTTTAAGAAATTATATATTATTTCTAAATAAACATTTTATAAAATTGTATATCCATAATAGTTTTATTTTTAATTATTCTAATTAATCTTGTTAATTTTTATAGTTATATTTTACTTTTTATATGTTGTTACTTCTATATTTTTTATTATAACATCTTTAACTGGTACAGACTTCTCTCCTGTATCACTTTCTTTTACTTTTGTTTTAGCAATTTTATCTACTATATCCATTCCATCAATAACTTGTCCAAATACTGTGTATTGTCCATTTAAAGGCATATATCCCCCATAAGTTTTATATGCTTCAATTAATTTATTATCATATCCATAAGATTGTAATGTACTTATCATGCTATTATCTGGCTTTGCTTGAGTTATAAAAAATTGGCTTCCAAGAGATGACTTACCATATCCAACACTTGCCATACATAAAGAACCTCTATATGGAACTAAAGAGTCTGAAATTTCTTCTTCAAATCCTTTTCCCCATATACTTTCTCCTCCAGCACCTGTTCCCTCTGGATCTCCTCCCTGTATCATAAATTGATCCATTACTCTATGGAATTTAACACCATCATAGTATCCATTTTTAGCATGAGTAATAAAATTTTTTACTGCCTTTGGTGCTACATCATCAAAAAACTTTACAGTTATATCACCAAAATCCTTAACATGAATAATTGCAATTGTTTCTCCTTTTTTTGGATTTGCCACTTGTTTTTTTGCATTTTCCATATAATTAATATTTTTGTTTTCATTATTATCTTTCGTTGTATTAGATGTCTCACTACTTTCCTCATTACTTGATGTTGTTGTGTTTGAAGTCTTATTTTCCTTTTTATTATCTTCCTTATTCTCTGGGTTCATAATAATAACAGCAACAATAACTCCAATTAGAACAATAGCTATTAAAGCTAATGCAATTTTTCCTCCTGTACTTTCCAAAATAACTCCTCCTAATTATAAAATTTTATTTATTATATCAAACTTTTTCACTAAATATCAACCATACTTTAATCTATTTTTTATAAAAAACTAAAAGTTACAAATATTATATTTCATATTAAGATTAGAAAATATAAATATAAAAAATGCACTTCAAAATATTAGATTTTTTCTAACATTTATGGTGTACTTAAGTAATAGTTTGATAATTTTTATTTTTTATCTCCAAATTCATTAGGATTCATAGTAGAACTTGCAAAAAGTTCCATATTATTTATAAATAGCATATCTTGTTTATCAATTGTAAAATCAAAAACATCTCTATTTTCAGCCATTCTAGTTAAATTAGTTGTTTTTGGTAGTGGTATTATTTCATTTTGCAAACACCATCTTATACATAACTGTGCAACTGATTTATTATATTTTTTAGCTATTCTAATTAAGTCTTCATTTTGTAACATAGACCCTTTTCCAAGTGGTGCCCACGCTTCTACAATTATATCATTTTCTTTACAAAATTGTATTGTCTCTGGTCTAGTTAAACCTGGATGATATTCTAATTGGTCAATCATTGGAGCAATTTCACAGTTCTCTAAAATTATTTCTAAATGATGTTTTAGAAAATTAGAAACACCTATTGCTCTTACTTTCTTTGTTTTATATAAATCTTCTAACGCTTTCCAAGTTTCTATATTTAGTTGTTTATCAATATTTTTAGGCCAATGTATTAAAAACAAGTCTATATAGTCTAATTGTAAATTTTGTAGTGAGTTATTAAAAGAATTCATTGTATTTTCATATCCCATTGAATCCTTCCATACTTTACTTGTGATAAAAATTTCTTCTCTTTTTATTCCACTTTCCTTTATTGCTTTCCCAATTTCTTTTTCATTTCTATATACTGATGCTGTGTCTATATGTCTGTATCCTGTTTCTAATGCTTGTCTTATATTATTAATACATTCTTCACCCTCTATTAATGATGTTCCAAATCCTATTTCAGGTATTTTTACACCATTTCGCAATATTAAATCCATTTATTTATTATTCCTTTCTATTTTTTACATTCTGAATATATATCTATTAATTCATCTATAAACAAGTCCTGTCTGTAATTGTTTTTAGCATATTCGGCTAAAGTTTCATGGTTAAATTCAATTTCATTATTTAATATTTTTAAAATAGCATTTTTTAATTCTGATATATTTTCTTTTTCAACTAATATTCCAACATCTTTGCTAATAAAATCTGGCATTCCTCCTTGATTTGTTGCTATAACAGGAGTACCACATGCAATTGATTCTATTGCAACTAATCCAAAAGCTTCTTTTCTTGAAGGGACTACTGAAACATCTGAAATATTATATATTTTTCTTAAATTATCATAAGATTGATTTCCTAAAAATACTATATTTTTTAATCCTAGTTTTTGAGCCATCTCACTTAAATTTTTACGTTCTTCTCCATCCCCAGCAATCAATGTTAAAACATCACTTTTCTCATATTCTTTTGCTGCTTGTAATAATAAATCAACACCCTTATTTTTAACTAATCTTCCTGCAAAACATACTATTTTATTATATATTTTATCTATATTAAATTCTTTTAAAACTTCTGTTTTATCATAATCATCTTTGTAAAAATGATTTTCATTATATCCATTAGGTATAGTAATAATTTTATCTTTTTGTTCTTTAAAAATATCCCCAATAACATCTTTACTATTATTAGATATTGATATAATTTTTCTGCAACCTTTTGCTACTTTATTCATAATATCATGAAATTGAGGCCATACCTCATATCCCATAATATCAGAACCATGGGAAGTTACTATAACAGGAATATCATACTCTAAAGCAACACTAGATATAATCCATATATGCTGTGCATGTATTATATCTGGTTTAAATTCTGATATCTCTTCTTCTATAGCTTTTCTAAATGCTTCTTTATATTGTTCTATTTGTTTATCTGTCATATTTCCAAATAACAAACTACTTCTAGGATGTGGGTCAAAACATGGAAAATTAAATTCCTGCTGACCATCTATTACTTCTTTATATTTAAAAAAAACTGGGTGTAATTTTATATTTTTTAAATTTAAAAAAACACTTGTATTCTCTGGCGTTATAATACAAACTTCATGTCCTTTTTTTTCTAAACTTCTTGCTATATTTGCAACATATACTCCACTTCCTGAACCTTGAAATGGAAAGTGATTTGTTAATAATATTTTCATATTTTTTATTCCTTCTGTTCTTTAAATAATCTAACTCATTATAGCATATTTGTTATATTTATGTCAATTCATGTATTTTTATCAAGCTTCATATTCAAAACGCCTTGAAATTCTATGTTTATCTACTTTTTTATATATGTTAATTTATATATTAAACACATATCACTTATACCAATTTATATACATATTTTATCATAAAAAAACAGCACTAAATTATAACAATTCATAGTACTGTTTTTTAAATTTAATAGTAAATTATAGTTAATATTTTCCATAAAATGTAGACATTTAATATAACATAGGAATTATATGTAAAATATCTTAAATTACATATTATTATTAAAAATCAATAACTCCTTCATATACAGTTACTGCATCTCCTGTCATATAAATATTTTTTGTTTCTTCATCTATATCAATTTTTAAACTGCCACCTTCTAAATCTACTTTTATACTATTCTTTGTTTTCCTATTTTCAAAACAAGTATATGCAGCAGCACAAGCTCCAGTTCCACAAGCTAATGTCTCTCCTACTCCTCTTTCCCATACTTTTATCCTTATATTATCTTGATTTATTATTTGTACAAATTCAACATTAGTTTTACTTGGAAAATATTTATAGTTTTCCACTATTGTTCCTATTTTTTCTACATCAAAGTCCCTTAAATCATTTATTTGTATTACTGTATGAGGATTTCCCATTGAAAGACAAGAACCTATATACTCTTTATCTTTTATTTTAAATAAAACTTTACTTATTTTATTTTGCATTCTATTTTCTCCACAAGGTATATACAATGGAATCTTTTTTGTATCAAGTATTGGAGTTCCCATATCTACTTTTATTGCCATTATTTTTTTATTTTCTAGTATATAATATACTTTTTTTATTCCTGCCTTTGTTTCTATGCTAATACAGTCTTTTTCTACTAATCCATTGTTATATGCAAATTTAGCTATACATCTTATTCCATTTCCACACATCTCTGCTTCTGTACCATCATTATTAAATATTCTCATTTTTATATCTGCTATATTACTTTTATATAATAATATTAATCCATCTGCTCCAATTCCATAATGTCTATCACATAAAAATTTGGAAAATATATTTAAGTTATATCTAATATTTTCATCATACTTAATACAAATGAAATCATTTCCAAGTCCATGCATTTTTGTAAATTTCATCAATATAATCACCTCTATTTTAATAGTATGATTTTATAACTTAAGTTATGATATATAGTCTGATATTCTTGCAAACTCTTGAAGTGATAATTTTTCTCCTCTTACCTTTAAATCTAGTCCTAGCTCTTTAAAACATGTTTCTGCTTCTTCTTTTGTTTCAAATATATTATTATTTACAAATGCATTTAGTAATGTCTTTCTTTTTTGCATAAATGCTACTTTTATGATTTTAAATAAAATTTTTTCATCTTTTACTTCTATTCTTGGTTTCTTTAAAATGTCTAGTTTGATAACTGTTGATGTTACCTCTGGTTCTGGAATAAAAGAAGTATTTGGAACATCAAATACCATACTAGGTTCAGAATAATAATTTATAGAATATGTTATACTTCCTGTGAACTTTTCACCTGGAATTGCAGTTAATCTTTCAGCAACTTCCTTTTGAATCATCACTGTTATACTTTCAATTTCTAATCTATCCTCTAATAGTTTCATAATTATTGGTGTTGTTATATAGTAAGGTAAATTAGCAACAATTTTTACATTTTTTATATTTTCATTTTTATTATCTTCTATTATTTTTTTCAAATCTATTTTTAATATATCTTCATTTATAACTTCAAAATTTTCATATAATGAAAATCTATCTTGCAATATATTTATCATTCTCTTATCAAGTTCTATGCAAATAACCTTAGCATTAGCTTCTAATAAATATTTTGTAAGAGTACCGTAGTCCTGGCCCTATTTCTATTACTAAGTCATTCTTGCAAATTTCCGCTGTTTTAACTATACCTAATACTACATTATCATCTATTAAGAAATTTTGCCCTAAACTTTTATTTGCATATAAATTATTCTTTTTCATTATAAACTTTGTTTCTTCATACAAATTCATTCTTTTATCACCTTTGTTATTATAGCATTTATGTCTAAAAAAATCCACTAATGATTCTAATCACACATTAAAAACTTATATTTCTTCTCTAATATTACTTACATTATATTGCTTTTTATTTATCTATAATATAAAATATTAAATAATTATTTATTTTAAGTGGTGAGTATGAAAAAAGTTAATAAAATTTTAAAAAAGAGAAATAAAAAACATGCAAATAGCCAAAATATAGATTTATTTATCAAATCTATATTTTTAAAAAGGTCTATTTTTCTTTTAGTTATGCTTTTATTAGTTTTAGTAGCTTTAGTTGTTAGGCTTGGATATATTCAATTTGTACAGGGAAATAAATTAAGTACAGAAGCATATAAACAACAAACTAAAAGTTTAGTTATTAGTCCTAAAAGAGGAATAATTTATGATGCAAATGGTAAAATTCTTGCTAGAAGTACTGCTGTTTCAACAATTAGTGTAAATCCTAATAAAATATTTTATTCTAATGATACTGTAGTTTCAAATGAATTACTAGCTAAAAAATTCTCTGAATTATTTGATCTTAATTATGATGATGTTTTTAAAGACTTAACATCTAAATCATCAGTAGTTACCGTAGCTAAAAAAGTAAGTCTAGATAAATCAGATGAATTAAAAAAATGGTTGTTAGAAAATGATATAACTTCAGGAATAAATATAGATGAAGATACAAAAAGGTCATATCCTTATAGTACTCTTGCATCCCATTTAATTGGTTTTTGTGGTTCCGATAATCAAGGTTTAGAAGGTTTGGAATCAGAATGGGATTCTACTTTAAGTGGGACTTCTGGTAGAATTGTTACCACTACTGATGTAAAGCATAATATAATTTCTGATGAAAATGAGCAATATGTTCCAGCAGAAAATGGAAGTGATATATATTTAACTATTGATGTTAATGTTCAATCTACTGTTGAAAAATACTTAAAACAGGCAGTTGAAGAAAATAAAGCTGATTCTGGAATATGTATAATAATGAATCCTACAAACGGAGATATTTTATCAATGGCTAATTATCCAACATTTGACTTAAATACTCCATTTACTCCAAATACTAAAGATTTAAAGAAAAAGTGGAATAAACTTTCAGCAGATGACCAAGCTAAAGAAATTTATGCTATGTGGAGAAACCCAGCTGTATCTAATGGCTACGAACCTGGTTCTACTTTTAAAATAGTAACTTCTGCAATAGCTTTAGAAGAAAACTTAGTTGGAACTGATTCAACTACTTTTACTTGTAATAGAAAAATAAGGGTTGGTGAAAATGAAATAAGCTGTTGGGCAAAAGCTGCACATGGAACATTAACTCTTAGAAAAGCTCTTGAAAAATCTTGTAATCCTTCATTTGTTCAAATTGGTTTAAAAATTGGTACTAACAGATTCTATAAATATTTAGATTCATTTGGTCTTAGAGGAAATACAGGAGCTAGAGTAGCAGGAGAAGCGTCTGGATATTTCCATGATAAAAGTAAATGTACTTCTATAAATTTAGCAACTATGTCATTTGGTCAGAGATTTACTATCACACCTCTTCAGCTTATAACAACAGTATCTAGCATAGTAAATGATGGAAAGTTAATGCAACCAAGAATTGTATATAAAACTGTAAACTCGGATACTAAAGTTACAACAAATTTAGAACCTATTGAAATTAGACAAGTTATATCAGAAGAAACATCTGCAAAAGTAAGAAGTATGCTAGAATCAGTTGTTACTGATGGTACTGGAAGTTATGCTTCTATAACTGGTTATACTATTGGTGGTAAAAGTGGGACTTCAGAACCACCTCGTGGAAAAGAATCAGAAGGATATGTAGCTTCCTTTATTTCTGTTGCTCCAATAGATACGCCTCAAGCTATATGTTTAGTTATTTTAAAACATCCTAGAGGTCATAGTCATCAAGGTGGTACAGTAGCTGCTCCTATTACATCACAAATAATGTCAGAAGTTTTACCTTATCTTGGAATTTCTTCATCTGCATCATCAAAAAATAAAAAAGACCTTATATCTTTAACTGATGTTACAGGTAAAAAATATTCGGAAGCAGTTAAAATATTAAAAAAGAATGGATTCACTGTTGTAAATCAAGCAAAAACTGATAATTATATTGTATCTTCTCAATATCCTAAGGCTGGAATTTCTTTAGAAGAAAATTCTATTATTTGTTTATATGATGAAAATACTAATACTAAAACAGTTGAAACACCAAATCTAAAAGGATTAAGTTTATATGAAGTTAAAACTAAATTACACGAATTAAATTTAAATATTGAAATTGATGGGTCAGGTAAAGCAATTTCCCAAGATATTTCTCCTGGGACTAAAGTTGAAGAAGGTACTATAATCTCTGTATCTTTCAGAAGTTCTGGTGGAGGTCAATAAGTATAAAAAATAGATAGTATTTAATATATACTATCTATTTTTTATATTTATTTTTTCATTTCTTTTTTTATTTTTTCTAATCCTATTGCTAATTGATCTGGGCAAGAAGTACCTCTAGTTCTACAAGGAATCCCTTTTAATAATGAAATAACTTCATCAATTTTTCTTCCTTGTACTAATTTTGTAATTCCAACTGTATTTCCTGGGCATCCTCCAACTATATCAACACTTATTAATATATCATCTTCCATTTCAACATTTATCTGAGTTGAACAAACACCTTCTGGTTTAAATGTATATTTCATATTTACCTCCATATTTATTTTATAATATTTTTTATATATTCTTTATTAAAAATATATTTTTTATTACAAAATTGACATATTGTTTCTATTTTATCATCTTTTTTTATTATATCTTCAAGTTCTTTTTTTCCTAAAGAAATTAATCCTTTTTCAAACTTTTCTTTACTACAATCACATTCATATACTGGAATGATATTTTCTTCTATTACCTGTAGTTGATCATCTCCTGTAACAATCTTTGCAATTTCTTCTAATGACATTTCATCTGATAACATTTTACTAATAGATGGAATCTTAGAAATATTATTTTCTAATTTTTCAATTATTTCATCAGTAGCATCAGGCATTAAATTTAATAAATATGCTCCAGATGACTTAACTCCATCTTTATTAACTAAAACCCCAAGCGCAAGTATTGTTGGCTTTTGTTCTGAATCTGCAAAATATTTTGTAAAATCTTCTGCTATTTCTCCAGATACTATTGGGGTTATCCCAATATATGGTTCCTTCATTCCAATATCTTTTATAACATTTATGTACCCATTTTTTCCTACTGCTCCGCCTACATCTATTTTCCCATCATTATTTAATGGTAGTTCTACTAATGGGTTTTGAATATATCCTTTTACTTTAGGAAAACAATTTGATACTGCTACAATTTTACCGTATTGGTCCATTTCCGTTTATTTGAATAGTAAGGCTTTCATCAAATCCTTTTAAATCTGCCCCCATTATACTAGTAATTGTAAGTACTCTTCCCATTACAGCTGTTGTAGTTGGAGTTAAGTCATGTATAGTTCTTGCCTTTTCTACTAAATATGTTGTATTTGCACATGTAATACTTACTTTTCCATTATAAGCTAAATATTTTATTATTTTATCATTATTATCCATATCATACCTCTTTACTGTTTTATAGTTTATTATTATAACATCATTTTTTTATTTTGTATATTAGTTAACTTAAAACTTGTATATCATTTTTCCAAATGATATAATTTTTATATTCACACTAAAGGAGATATATATGAAGGATACTAATAATTATTATGAAATATTAGAAGTTAATGAAAATGCTTCTATTGAAGTAATTGAAAAAGCATACAAAGTTCTTGCAAAAAAATATCATCCTGATATATATGAAGGTGATAAAAAAGAAGCAGAAACACTTATGAAAAAATTAAATGAAGCTTATGATATACTATCTAATGAGTCTAAAAGGAAAAATTATGATACTATTTTAGAAAAAAAGAAACAATTAAAATTTTCTTCTAACAGTACTTCTTCATCGGCTCAAAATACTTCCGCTTCTCAAAGTCAAAATATTAATAACAATACAGTAAAATATAATAATGACGATTTTGTAATTAATACTACTTATATGGATGAAAAACAAAAAAGAAAAATAGAAAAAAAATTACAAGAGAGATATGTCGAAGCTTATGATAACTATTTACGTTCTAGAGGATACAAATTAAAATATAAATGGACTTTTAAACGAGTTTTTAATGTTATACTAATTATAGCATGTATTTTAATTACATTTACTATATTATTTTTTATTCCTCCTATTCATGAATATTTACTAGAAATTTACAATAATAATATTATATTAAAAGTTTTAGTTGATATTGTTGTTTCCATTTTTTATACTTTTTTCTCTACAATAAAAACAATTTTTAAAAATATATTTAATATAAAATAAAGTACTAAGATAATATTACTTTAACTTAGTACTTTTTATTCTATATTCCTTCTGTAAATATATTCTTTACTTTTAATTTTTCTGAAACTAATGTATAAAACATATTTTCTACATAAGTTTCTTTACCATCTTTATTTGTTACAACATATACTTTTACTGTAACCTGATGATTTGGTAATTCATTTAATAGCTCCTGAACATCTTCTTTACTCATTGATAATTTATGTTTATTTAGTCCATTATTGTTTAATATTACTTTTCCATTTTCATATATATAAACTACATTAGATTTTTGATCAACTGTATTTTCTATTCTCATTACATAATTACTTGGCACATATAGTTTTATATAAGCAATAATTCCTAATATAATTAACAAAAATAATAATAAAGTTAATATCATTATTGATATTGTTCCCTTTTTCATCTATCTCAACTCCCTTATCTTGCGTTTCTATTATTATATTATATACAAAAAATAATATCAAATATTTATAGAGATTTTTTAACTTTTTTTACACTTTTTACATATATTATTTTAGGTGATTATATGGAAATTTTAAAAATTGGCTCAACTGGTACTCTTGTACAATATCTACAAAGTTTATTAAATACTTTAGGTTTTGGTAATCTTACTGTTGATGGAATTTTTGGTCAAAACACTAAAAATGCTGTTATAAATTTTCAACGAAATTTTTGGCTTTCTCCTGATGGAATAGTTGGAACTAATACTTGGAATAAACTTCTACAATATTCATTTATTGTTCCTACTGATGTCCAGTATGGATATAATATTTTATCTATTAACTTAGATGGACTTAAAAATAAATATCCTTTTCTAGATATTGGGAGTATTGGATATTCAGCTCTTGGAAGAAGTATTCCTTACATACGTTTTGGTAGAGGTCAAAAGCAAGTCTTTTATAGTAGTTCTATACATGCAAATGAATGGATTACATCTGTTTTGCTTATGAAGTACATAGAAAATCTATCTGCTGCTTACGAAAGTAATTCTACAATATTTGATTATAGAGCAAGATATCTTTATGAAAATACATCTGTATTTTTTGTACCAATGGTAAATCCAGATGGAGTGGATCTAGTTGTTGGTAATATACAAAAATATCTTCCTGATATTTATAATTATGCAAAAACTCTTTCTGAAAATTATCCTAATATTGAATTTCCAAATGGTTGGAAAGCAAATATTAATGGTATAGACTTAAACTTGCAATTTCCTGCACTATGGGAAACCGCAAAAGAAATAAAATTTTCTCAAGGATTTACTAAACCTGGACCTAGAGATTATGTAGGAACATCTCCATTATCTACTCCTGAAGCTATTGCTATGTATAATTTTACATTATCTAAGAACTTTAGGCTTATATTAGCATATCACTCACAAGGTGAAGTTATATATTGGAAATTTTCTGACTTTCTACCAGAAGGCTCATACTATATTGGTCAGCAATTTTCAAATGTTAGTGGTTACTCATTAGATGTAACACCTACTAATTCAGCATACGCTGGATATAAAGACTGGTTTATACAAAACTATAATAGACCTGGTTACACTATTGAAGTTGGTTCTGGAACAAATCCTTTACCTTTATCACAATTTTCTAAAATATATAATGATAATGTAGGTATTCTTACTCTTGGAATGGTTTTATAAAATACTTACATTCACTTGTAAGTATTTCTGTTTAAATTTATTTATTTTTAAAAATATATTTTTTACAAATGCAAAAGGGGTTGTGATACTCCCCCTTTTGCGTTTAAACTACTGCTGCCTGTCCAGAGAATATACAACCCCATTCAAAACACAGAGAATATTTTATTTCTGTGTATTGAAGGTAGTTTCTTCCCATTTTTTCATCAGCTCTTCATCTGTGAAAAAGATTGTAAGCTTGTACTCCTCATTCGTTAACTTTTTTTCTGTATATACAGCTGCTTTATAATTGAGCAATGTTTTTCTTATCTTCTCAATCTTCTCACGAATCTTCCTAGCATCTCCTTTGTTCCCTTTAATCCAGAGAACCTTACTTGATATTACATCATAAAGATTTGCCCCTTTTACCAGAGTTCCCACTAAGCTGTTCCAAGTCTCCATGTTTAACTCATCTTCAAATGATACAACCATGAATACTGACCTGGCAGAGAGTTCCAGCTCATTCATGAGCTCACCTCTTAATTTATTAAGTGTGTCCTTTATGACTCCTTTAGCCGCCCCTAAAATTACCTGGATTTCAGCTTCAGTTCTCTCTTTCTCATTTTCATTTGGATCATCCACTTTCAGTGCAAATCTCCGTATTGCGCATTTGTCTTCGTTTAAATAACTCATTTTGATCATAATACTTCTACCTCCAATATAAGACTACATAATTAGTATCTAAATACATTATAACATATTTTCTATATTTTTTCAAATAAATCAATTTTTAATTTTATATTTATTGTTATTTTATAAAATATTACTCTTGAAATATTTATTTACTATTTTTCATTTACTCTATTAATTTTCCTAATCTATATTTCCATAATCATCTACTATTTTGTTATTACCTCCATAAATACTTTGCACTCTATCAATATTTTCTCCTTAATAATACTTCTACATATTCATATTGTTTTTCTATAATACAAAAACAATTATTATACATATATAAATACATCACCTTATTCTTTATTTAAAAAATCACTTATATAAATTTCTACATAAATAAAAAACTCCTGATCTCTCAGAAGTTTTGGTAGCGAGAAATGGATTCGAACCATCGACCTGCCGGGTATGAACCGGATGCTCTAGCCAACTGAGCTATCTCGCCATAACATATAATATTATACTTATATTATTTTATTTTGTCAACTATTTTTAAGGATTTAATCATAAAAGGAAACTATATAATGTAGTTTCCTTTTAATCATTATATCTTATTTATTTTCATTATTATCTTTTTTCTCTTTTATTTTTGGAATTACAATATTATTTTTGTCTATTTTCTTTTTTTTATTCACCAAATCATTTATATGATTTTCAACTGGAGATATATTTAAACCTTTTCCATCTCCTTGTACAATTTCAATTTCTTTCTTTTCTTTCATTACAAATTACCCCATATAATCTTTTAATCTTTTACTTCTACTTGGATGTCTTAACTTTCTTAGAGCTTTTGCTTCTATTTGTCTTATTCTCTCTCTTGTTACCTTAAATTCTCTACCAACTTCTTCAAGAGTTCTAGCTTTTCCATCTTCTAAACCAAATCTTAGTTTTAATACTTTTGCTTCTCTTGGTGTTAATGTTGTCATTACTTCTTCTAATTGTTCTTTAAGTAAAGTATATGCTGCTGAGTCTTGAGGAGCTGGTGATTCATCATCTGGAATAAAGTCTCCTAAATGACTATCATCTTCCTCTCCTATTGGAGTTTCTAAAGATACTGGATCCTGAGCAATTTTTTGAATTTCCATTACTTTTTCTACTGGTAATTCCATTTCAGCAGCTATTTCTTCTGGGGTAGGTTCTCTTCCAAATTGTTGTAATAGATGTCTTGATGTACGAATAAGTTTGTTTATTGTTTCTACCATGTGAACTGGTATTCTTATTGTTCTAGCTTGATCTGCTATAGCTCTTGTAATAGCTTGTCTTATCCACCATGTTGCATAAGTACTAAACTTAAATCCTTTTTTATAATCAAACTTATCTACAGCTTTTATTAATCCCATATTACCTTCTTGAATTAAATCCAAGAACAACATTCCTCTACCAACATACTTTTTAGCAATACTTACAACTAGTCTTAAATTTGATTCAGCTAATTTCTTTTTTGCATCCTCATCATCTTCTAATACTCTTTTTGCTAAATCAAGCTCTTCTTCAAAAGTAAGTAATGGTATTCTACCTATTTCTCTTAAATACATTCTTACTGGATCATCAGTATTTGGTCCTTCAACATCATTTATATTACTAATATCATCAAGTTTTAAATTTTCTACTTCTTCTAAATCCTCAATATTAGGCTCTTCTTCATCTGAGTCATCCTTTAATACATCTACACCTAATTCCTCAAATACATCAAAAACTTTATCAATTTGGTCTGGTGATATATCTTCTAATTGATTTGCAAGTTCTCCATAAGTAATTTTTCCAGATCCTTTTGCCTGTTCTATAATTTTATTTGCTTTTATTCTTGCTGGATCTTTTTCATCAACTTTTTTCTTTGTTTCTGCAGAAGTTTTCTTACTTTTTTCATCTATTTTATTTTCAATCTCAATTTGGTTCTCATCTTTTTTAGTTCTACTCATTACTAATTTTTAACCTCCTATTTTATTTTAGCTAACTTAATTATTATATTACTTAATTCAGTCTCTAAAGTAGCTATTTCTTCTTTTGTTAATTTTTCATTATCTATTAATTGTAATATTTCATTTCTTCTATTAATTAGTCTATCTTTATTATAACTATTTATAATATCATCTATACATTTGTTTACATCTGTAATTTCATAATCATCTGCCATTAGCATTGTTAAATGATTTATTGTTTCTTCATCTTCAAAATAATCTAATATATTTAATGTTGATTTTCCAGTATCTATTAGTTCATATATCTTTTTAATTATATTTTTATTAATTTCAAATTTAAAGTCTTCTTCTATTAAATTACTTCTTATTATATTCGTTATTTCTTTATCATAATTTAAAATTAAATATATAATTAAATTTTCTTTTTTCTTTGTTGCTTCATCTATATTTGATTCTTTCTTTATCATTTTTGGTTTTACTTTAACATTATTTTCTTTATTTTTTTCTAAATCTTTAGATTTAATTTTTTTAATTTCTGAATATATTGCCTCTTTTGAAATTACATATTCTTTTGCTATTTTATCTATATAAATTTCTAGTTCAATTTGACTCTCTACCATAGATAAAATTTTCGCTATCTCTTGTAAAAATTTTATTTTATCATTAGTATTTTCTAAATCAAATTTATCTTTTAATACTTTTACTTTAAACTCCACTAATGATATTGCATTATCAATTAATAAATTAAATCTGCCTGTGCCATACTTAATAACATATTCATCAGGATCTTTGGCACCTTCCATTTGAAGGATTCTTACATCACACCCTAATCCTTTTAAAATCTCGAGTCCTCTAAGTGTTGCTGCTTGTCCGTGCTCCATCTGAATCATAACTTATTATAATTTGTTCTGCATATTTTCTAAGTAATCTGCCTTGGGCTTCTGTAAGAGCTGTTCCAAGAGAAGCAACTATATTTGTTATTCCTCTTTGATATAAAGAAATTGCATCCATATATCCTTCAACTATAACAACCTTTTTTAAATCACCTTTTTTTGCTACATTTAATCCAAATAAATTTCTTCCTTTTGAATAAACAATATTCTCTGGAGAG
The DNA here is from genome assembly GCA_022796725.1 of Clostridia bacterium. Taxonomy (GTDB): domain Bacteria; phylum Bacillota; class Clostridia; order TANB77; family CAG-508; genus UMGS1994. Next base: position 17,764 of record JAAWJE010000067.1, read on the forward strand.
TTTATATATTTAGGTAAAGATTTATCAAGAACTCTTCCTCCAAAAGCAATAACTTTTCCTCTAACATCTAAAATAGGTATCATTAATCTTTTTCTAAATCTATCTACAAACTGTCCTTTTTCATTTTTGTTTACTAAACTAGATGCTAATATTTCATCATCACTAAAACCTTTAGATTTTAAATGTCTATATAATTCATCATATTTACCAGAATATCCAATTAAAAAAGAAGTTAAAGTTGTATTATTTAGTTTTCTCTCCTTTACATATTCCTGAGCTATTTTAGATTCTGGTTTATATAGATTTTCATGATAAAACATTGCTGCAATTTCATTAATTTTGTATACTTTATCTTTTAGAACCTGTCTTTGGTTAAATTGCTCATTTTCTGTTTTTGGTAACTCTATTCCAGATCTTTCTGCCAAAAATTCCATTGTATCTTTAAAATCTAAATTTTCAATTTTGCTTATGAAATGTATAACATTTCCTCCAACACCACAACCAAAACAATGAAATATTTGCTTATCTGGCGATACAGAAAAAGAAGGTGATTTTTCTTTATGAAATGGGCATAAACCAAAAAAATTTCTGCCCTTTCTTTTTAGTTGAACATACTGTGAAATTGTGTCTACAATATCATTTGATGATCTTATTTCTTCTATTAATTCATCACTATATCGAATCATTTCATTCCTTCCTTTTAATAATATTCGACAGATTTATAATAAATCCTTCATAGGTTACATAATTTTTAAAATTTATATTACAATTATTACAATTTTATATCTATTTTTTAAAAAAGAGTGCTAAAAATTAGCACTCAAATATATTTATTTTTTTATTCTTCTTTTTCTATCCAATGAGCATACAATGTAATATTAGAATTCATCTCGGCAATATCTGTATCATGTATTTGCTCTCCATATCCATATCTACTATCTGTAAACCAACCTACAAAATGATATCTTTTTCCATTATAAGTTATACTTTCTAATATAGGCAAAATTCCATAAGTATCTCCGCTTTTTATAGTTTTTGTTTGAAATTCTTTTGCTCCATCTGGAGTATTATACTTAAATATTACTATATATTTTGTTTGAATATATTTTGCATAAGCTACTACATCTGATAATAAATTAACAATATCATTTTCATTTATTTTATTAGTAAATTCTTTATCTATATACCATCCTTCAAATTCAAATTTATTATCATGTGGTATTGCTTGTGGTAATACTCCATATATATCTCCATTTTTAACATTTTTACTTTTAATACTAACTATACCTGCTAATGGATCAAATATTAGAGAATGTATTTTTCCATCATTATTATTATTGTTGTTATCTTCTATTATAGTATCATTTTCCCATACTGCATATAATTTATCATCATGCGTTGTTACTATCATGTCTTCTGTTATTGTTTCTCCTAATTCATTTAAGGAATTTATTACTATTT
>JAAWJE010000052.1 GCA_022796725.1 Clostridia bacterium
TTATGAATGACCAGGGAGATATAGATAAAGAACTATATATAATATTTCTATAGACTTTTTTACAGACTCTTTTTGTTTTATATTATTTATGATAAAATATGCAAAGTATATAAAAATTATAGGAGGAAAATGTGGCAAAAGCAAGTACAATATTTGTGTGTAATAGTTGTGGATATGATTCTCAAAAATGGCTTGGAAAATGTCCATCTTGTAATCAGTGGAATACTTTTGTAGAAGAAAAAGTTATAAAGAGTGCAAGTACAAAGGAGCTTTCAATAAAAAAGTCAGCTGAAGTTACATCTTTAAATTCAATAGAAAAAAAGGAAATTTCAAGAGTTAAATCAGGTTTCTCAGAATTAGATAGAGTATTAGGTGGAGGTTTTGTAAATGGTTCACTTACACTTTTAGGAGGAGAGCCTGGAATTGGAAAATCTACTTTAATTCTTCAAATATGTGATAAGATACAAGGAGATGGAAAAGTTTTATATGTATCTGGAGAAGAGTCAGGAGAGCAGATAAAATTAAGAGCAGATAGATTAAATATTTCGAATAAGGAAATAATGTTTTTAGGAGAGACAGATATAAATATAATAGAAAGTACAATAGAAAATATAAAACCAAAACTTGTTATAATAGATTCTATTCAAACAATGTATTCAGATGAAATAACATCAGCACCAGGAAGTGTTAGTCAAGTAAGAGAGATAACATCTAAAATAATGAGGATATGTAAAGCACAAGCAATTACTACTATAATAATTGGTCATGTTACTAAAGATGGAAATATAGCAGGACCAAGAGTATTAGAACATATGGTAGATACTGTATTATATTTAGAAGGAGAAAGGTATTTTTCATATAGAGTTTTAAGAGGAGTAAAAAATAGGTTTGGTTCAACAAATGAAATAGGAATGTTTGAAATGAGAGGAGAAGGAATGTGTGAGATTAACAATCCATCATCAGTACTTATTTCAGAAAGGGAAGAAGCTACTGCAGGTTCTATTTTAGTTGCCTCACTTGAAGGGACTAGACCAATACTTATAGAAGTACAAGCATTAACCTCACAAACAGTATTTGGACTTCCAAGAAGAAACGCAAATGGTGTTGATTATAATAGATTAACATTATTAATGGCAGTTTTAGAAAAAAAGGCAGGATTAAATTTAAGTTCTCAAGATGTATATGTAAATATAGTTGGAGGAATTAAACTAAATGAACCTGCAATTGATTTAGGAATGATTGTAGCAGTAGCATCTAGTTTTAAAAATATTAGTGTAAAAGAAGATGTTGTTGTAATTGGCGAAGTTGGATTAACAGGAGAAATAAGGTCTGTTAATATGATAGAAAAAAGAATAAAAGAAGTTGAAAAACTGGGATTTAAAACGTGTATTATTCCAGAAAGTAATAAAAAAGTATTGAAAGAAAAATTCAAATTAGATATAATAGGCGCAAAGAACATAGTAGATGCTCTTAAATATTTGGGCTTAAAATGAAAGTGAGGATAAAATGAAAGTTTTTAAGAAAATTATATTAGTTTTAGCAATATTAACACTTATAGGAATATTAATATTCTTAGGAATTAATTATGCTGAAGCAGGAATGAATAAAATAAAAAAGGATTCTAATCCAGTAGTTACAATGGAAATAGAGAATTATGGAACTATAAAAATGGAATTATATCCAGATATGGCTCCAAATACAGTAAAAAATTTTATAACATTAGCAAACAATGGATACTATAATGGAAAAACAATTAGTGAAGTTGGAAAAAGTACAATTTCTGGTGGTTTCGATTTGAATACTGAAAAAGAAGAAAGTAAAAATAAAAAAGAAAAAAAGGATGACAAAAAGAAAGATGCTGAAACAGAGGAAAGTGAGCAATATATAACAGGACCGAAATTAAGCGATATAAGAACACTAGAAAAAGATGAAAAAGATTCAGCTTATTCAATAAAAGGTGAATTTGTTGAAGCAGGATATACAGATAATACATTAAGCCATGAGAAAGGTATTGTTACAATGGCAAGAAAGACATATAATGATTACCAAAATCAAATATCTTTAATGCAAATGATGGGACAAGATTCTTATTTAAGCACAATAATATCTTTATTAAATGATACAGCAGGTTCAGGATTTTCTATTATGACAAAAAATGATATATCTTATGATGGAGAATATGCAGCTTTTGGAAAAGTAATAGAAGGAATAGAAATAGTAGATAAAATTTCAAAAGTAGAATGTAAAAAACAAGAAACTGATAAATCAGAAGATAAGAAAGATGATGATGACGAAAATGCAGTTATGACTCCAAAGAAAGAAATAAAAATAACAAAAATGACAGTAGATACAAAAGGTGTAAATTATGGAGCGCCAGAGATGACTGGAAAAGTAGATTTTGAGTCATTATTTAGTCAATTAATGTCAAGCATGCAAAGTGGTAATAACTAAGGAGGAAAGTAATGAGAAGTGAAAAAGGTATAACTTTAATGATGCTTGTAATTACTATAATTATTACATTAATGATTGCAGTTTCAGCAGCATATTCTGGAGTTTCAACATATAAAGGAATGAAAGTTAAAACTTTTTCAGAGCAACTTAGTATTATAAAAGAAAGAGTAAATATAACAAAGACAAAAGCACAAACAAATTCAGAAATTGATTTAAAATCTTTAGGAAAAGAGATAACAGAAGAAAATTTAGGCAGAGATTTATTTACCAAAGTAAAAAATGCAGTGGTAAATTCTAAAGAAGAAATAGATATAGAAAATTTAAGATATTTTGATAGTAATTTATTGAAACAAGAACTTGGAGTAGATATAGATAATATGGAGATTTTAATAAATTTTGAAAATTCATTAATAATTTCAGTTAATGGAGTAGAATATGAAAATCAAAAGGTATATACACAGAAACAAATTGATGAAATAAATAAATAAACACTTATATAATTTTATATAAGTGTTTTTATAACGAATTTTTAAACTATAGAGTTTAAAAAAGTATTGACAAATTTGGAAAAAAGGTGTAAAGTATATTAGCATTACATATTAAAGGAGTGATTAGCTATGGAAAAAAAGGTTGAAATAAGTATTTTATGCCAAATATATGGTAAGCTACTTACAGAAAAACAATATGATTTCATAGATGATTACTATAATAATGATTTATCTTTATCAGAAATTGCAGAAAATAATGGAATAACAAGACAGGCTGTTAGAGATAACATAAAAAAGGGGGAAAATAAGCTTTTTGAATATGAAGAAAAGCTGAGGATTATGAATAAAACATTACTTCAAGAAAAGAAAATAGCTGTAATATTATCTGAAATAACAGAAATAAAAAGGCAATCATCAGATAAAGAAGTTGCAAAAATTCTTGAACATATCAAAGCAGAATTAAATTGTTTAGTATAAATAATTTAAAAAAATTTGGGAGGTAAATATGGCTTTTGAGGGATTATCATCAAGACTTCAAGATATTACTAGAAAATTAAGAGGAAAAGCAAGAGTAACAGAAAGTGATTTAAAGGAAGTTTTGAGAGAAGTAAAGTTAGCTTTACTAGAGGCTGATGTTAATTATAAAATAGTAAAAGACTTTATTAAAGTTATTGAAGAAAAATCATTAGGTCAAGATGTTCTAAAGTCATTAACTCCAGGACAACAAATTATAAAGATTGTTAAAGATGAATTAGTTGACTTGTTAGGCGGAGAAGATAGTAAAATATCCTTTTCACCTAATCCACCAACAATTATAATGCTTGTTGGTCTTCAAGGTTCAGGAAAAACAACAACAGCAGGTAAACTTGCAAACATTATAAGAAAACAAGGAAAGAAGCCTTTACTTGTAGCATGTGATGTATATAGGCCTGCAGCTATAAAACAATTACAAGTTGTTGGAAAACAGTTAGATATTCCCGTGTATGCTAATGAAGCAACAAAAGATGTAGCATTAATAGCAAGACAATCTATAAATCAGGCAATGTCAAAATTAAATGATGTAATAATATTAGATACAGCAGGTAGACTTCATATAGATGAAGAGCTAATGCAGGAACTAAAAAATATTAAATCAGATGTTAAACCACATGAAATTTTATTAGTAGTAGATAGTATGACTGGTCAAGATGCAGTGAATGTAGCCAGTAGTTTTAATGAAAACTTAGGAATAGATGGAGTTATACTAACAAAACTTGATGGAGATACAAGAGGTGGTAGTGCATTATCTGTAAAGAAAGTTACAGGAAAACCTATTAAATTTGCAGCTACAGGTGAAAAACTAAGTGATATAGAAGAATTTCATCCAGATAGAATGGCATCTAGAATACTTGGAATGGGTGATGTGCTTTCAATTATAGAAAAAGCAGAAGAAAGTTTTGATGAAGAAGAAGCATTGAAACTCGAAAAGAAACTAAAAAAACAAGGATTTGATTTAGATGATTATTTAGCTCAACTAAAACAAATGAAAAAATTGGGTTCTTTTTCTTCTATATTAAAAATGTTACCTGGTATGGATGCCTTAAAAAATGTTAAGATTGATGATAAAGAATTTGACAGAATTGAAGCTATTATATCTTCAATGACAAAAGAAGAAAGACGTAATCCAAAAATCCTTAATGGTAGTAGACGAATTAGAATTGCTAAAGGAAGTGGAACTACTGTACAAGATATAAATAAATTTATGAATTCATATGAAATGACTCAAAAAATGATGAAAAAAATGACAGGAAATAAAGGCATGATGAAAAAAATGATGAGAAAATTTGAGAATGGAAATATGGATATAAAAGATTTTACTGATTTAAAATAAAAGTAAAATTATAAACTAAAGTTGTTATTAAATTTTAATTATAAATTTTAATAAATTAAACAAAAAATTTCAGGGGGTGAATTTTTATGGTAAAAATAAGATTACAAAGAGTTGGAAAAAAGAAAGCTCCATTCTACCATATAGTAGTAGCAGATTCTAAGTCTCCAAGAGATGGAAGAATAATTGAGAAAATAGGAACTTATAATCCTATGACAGATCCAGCAACAGTTGTTTTAAGCAAAGAATTAGTTGAAAAATGGATTAAAAATGGTGCTAAACCAACAGATACAGTAAAAGCTCTAATAGAAAAAATAGGTTAATTCTAGGAGGTTTATATGAAAGAAATTTTAGAAACTATTATTAATAGTTTAATTTCAGAAGATGCTGAGGCAATAGTTACAGAAGTCGTAAATTCAGATAGAGAAATTAAGCTTGAAGTTAGAGTAAATTCAGAAAATATGGGGAGAGTTATTGGAAGAAATGGTAGAATTGCCAAATCTATAAGAACATTAATGCGAGCCATAGCTACTAAAGAAAATAAAAAGGTTGTAATAGAATTTGTGGATTAGGAAATAAAAAATGCAAGAATATTTTGAAATTGGTCAAATTGTAAATACATCTGGACTAAAAGGAATTGTAAAAATAAATTCTTTTTCAGATGATATGAGAAGATTTGAAGAATTAGATAAAGTTTTAATAGAAAAAAATAAAGAATTAACAGAATATATAATAGAAGAAGTGAGATATAGCAAAAATCAAGTTTTAATTAAATTTAAAGGAATTGATACTATTGATGATGCAAAAAAATTTAAGAATTGTTATATCAAAATTCCAAGGGAAGATACTAAAAAACTTCCAGAAGGTACATATTATATTGTTGATTTAATAGGAATTAATGTGTATTTAGAAGATGGCATTTTAGTTGGAGAAATAATTGATGTATTCCCAACTGGAAGTAATGATGTGTATGTTGTTAGAAGAGAAGAAAATAATGATTTATTAATTCCAGCTATTAAAGATGTTATAAAAAGTATAGATATAGAAGAGAAGAAAATGATAATAAACCTTATAGAGGGGTTAGAATAATGAAGTTTGATATATTAACTTTATTTCCAGAAATGTTTGAAGCTATAAAGACAAGTATCATCGGAAAAGCAGAAGAAAGAAATCTAATAGATATTAATATAACTAATATTAGAGATTTTTCAGAAGACAAACATAAAAAAGTAGATGATACACCTTATGGTGGAGGAGCTGGAATGGTTATAAAACCAGATGTAGTATATTCTGCATATAAATCAATAGCTACAAAAAATGCAAGAGTTATTTATATGTCCCCACAAGGAAAAACATTAAACCAATCAAAAGTAGAAGAATTGTCAAAGCAAGAACATTTAATTATTCTTTGTGGTCATTATGAAGGTATTGATCAACGAGTATTAGATACAATTGTAGATGAAGAAATTTCTATTGGAGATTATGTTTTAACTGGGGGAGAAATACCAGCAATGGTACTTATAGATACTGTAAGTAGATATGTAGATGGGGTTTTGTCAGAAAACTCTAAAGATGAAGAATCATTTTCAAATGGACTTCTTGAATACCCACAATATACAAGACCAGAAGTTTTTAGAGATAAAAAAGTACCAGATATTTTAATATCTGGACATCATGAAAATATAAGTAAATGGCGAAAAGAACAATCTTTAAAAAATACATTTAAGAAAAGACCAGAATTGTTAGAGAATATAGAGCTAACAGAAAAAGAAAAGATCTATATAGAAGATTTGAAAAGGGAGGTTTAAAATGGATATTTTAAAATCAATAGAACATGAACAATTAAAAAGCAAGATTCCAGATTTACATGTTGGTGATACAGTAAGAGTACATGTAAAGATTAAAGAAGGACAAAGAGAAAGAATCCAAGTATTTGAAGGAATAATCATTAAAAAACAAGGTGGAGGAGTAAATGCTACATTTACAGTAAGAAGAATTTCTTATGGTGTAGGTGTTGAAAAAACATTCTTAGTTCATTCACCAAATGTAGAAAAAGTAGAAGTAATAAGAGTTGGTAAGGCAAGAAGAGCTAAACTTTATTATTTAAGAGATAGAGTTGGTAAAGCTGCTAAAACTAAAGAGAAAATTGGTGCAAGAATTGTTACTAATGAAATTGTTATTAAAGAAGAAGTTGTTCCTGGAGAATCAGATGTAGTAGAAGAAGTAGTAGAAGTTGCTACTGAAGAACCAGTTAAAGAAGAAGTAGCTACTACTGAAGAAACAAAGACAGAAGAATAATTAAAAATTAAAAATAATCATGTATATAAATTATACTTGATTATTTTTTTTGCATATTATTGTTGAATAATAAGAAAATTTTTTATATTATATATAAAGTAACAAAGTAAATAAGGGGGATTAATATGCCAGGATTTAATATACATTTAGCAATTGGTAAAAGATATTTAGAAAAAATAAAATTAGATAATAGAGATAATATAAAAGATGAAAAGGCTTTTTTAGATGGAATATTAGCACCAGATTTAGTAGAGGATAAAAATATTACTCATTATACAGGGACTAGAAATGAAGACGATTTAGAACAGTGCATGAAACAAAAAGTAAGATTAAAATTATTTTTAAATGAAAATAAAATAGAAACTGATTTTGAAAAGGGTGTATTTATTCATATATTAACAGATTATTTATTTTTTAACACCTTTTTTGATAAAGAATATATAAGAAGTATGACATATCATGAATTTGTATTAGATTTATATTATAGTTATGGATTGTCTAATATATATTTAGAAGAAAAATACAATATAGATTTAAAATCTTATGGAGATAAGCTAATAAAAAATATAGAAGAAAATAATAAAAAGAATAATATAGATAAAAGTGAATTAGTAAATAGAAGAGATATCTTACCAAAAGAGAAATTAGATAAGTTTATTGAAGAAGTATCAGATTTAGATATATATGATGAAGAAAAGAAGTATAAAGAAGAGGAATAAAATGTATTATACATATATGATAAGATGCGAAGATAATTCCATTTATACAGGAATTACAAATAATTTAAAAAGAAGAATGAATGAACATTTTGATAAAACTGAAAAATGTGCAAAATATACTCTAAGACATACTCCAAAGATAATAGAAGCTGTATGGGAAAGTGAAAATAGGACTTTAGCTTCTAAGTTAGAATATCATATAAAATCACTTAAAAAATGTGATAAAGAAGAGATTATAAAAGAAAATACAAAAATAGATAATATGTTATCAAATAAAATAGAGTGTAATTTATATAGACGAATTGCTAGACAGGAAATTGAAGATTTAATTAATAAAAAGTTATAGTAAGTATTTGCTATAACTTTTTATATTTATTATTATAAAAGTATCTTTCATAATAGCTAAATAGGGTGTATAATAATAAAAATTAATTAAAAGGAAGGAAAAAGATATGGGACTTGTATTAGAAAATGTAAGAAAAAGTTATTCTGGCAAAAATGTAGTTGATAATATTTCTTTTAATATGGATAAACCTGGTGTATTTGGTCTTTTAGGAACTAATGGTGCAGGAAAAACAACTACTATCAGAATGATTTTAGGAATTATCAAAAAAGACTCTGGCAGTATAACTTGGAATGGAAAAAGTGTTGAAAGAAAAAACGTAAACTTTGGTTATCTACCAGAAGAGAGAGGAATATATCCTAAAATAAAAATATATGACCAACTTATGTATTTTGCAGAATTAAAAGGAATGAAAAAACAAGAGGCAGAAGATGAAATAAAAAAATGGGCAGAGAAATTACAAGTATCTGAATACTTAAATATGCAAGCTGAAAAATTATCAAAAGGAAATCAACAAAAGATACAATTTATGACAGCAATTCTACATGATCCAGATTTAATTATATTAGATGAACCATTTAGCGGATTAGATCCAATAAATAGTGGACTTTTAAAAGATGTTATAATTGAACTTATTAATCGTGGAAAATATATTATAATGTCAAGTCATCAAATGATGTCAATAGAAGAATTTTGCAAAGATGTAGTTATATTAAATAAAGGAAAAACAGTCCTTTCAGGAAACTTAAATGAAATAAAAAGTAAGTATCCTGCAAACAGAATAAATCTTATTACAAATAAAAATGTTGATGATATCATTAAAAAATGTAATATAGAAATATATATAAATAAAGAGAATCAATATGAACTTAAGATAAATAGTGAAGCAGATGGAAATAAGTTATTTAAAGAGCTTTCAAAAACAGATGTAGAAGTTACTAAATTTGAAATAATGAAACCATCTTTAAATGATATTTTTATAGAAAAGGTGGGGAAATAATATGAGAGATTTTTTAACAGTAGCAAAGTTTACTATAAATGACGTAGTAAGAAGAAAGTCATTTATAATATCAAATATAATTATGTTTGCAATAATAGTTATATTATTCAATGTTCCAAATATAATGAAAGCTTTTAATGTTAATTCAGATGAAAATACAAAATTATTAATTGTAGATAATGAAAATATATTTAATGGAAATTTAGAGGCTATTAAACAAATGAATATACCTTATGATATAGAAATTACAAATGATAATTTAGGGTTTGATAATATAAAAGAAAAAATAAACAATGAGGAAATTGATGAAGCTATTATATTAAGCTCTAAAGAAAATAATATTTCTATGGACTATATAGTAGATAATTTAATGTATGTAGAAAATGTACCAGAGGATATTGTAAGTGCAATATCAAATATATACACTAATATGCAAATATTAAAATTAGGACTTTCAGAAGAAGAAATAAAAAGTATATCTCCAAATTTTGAATTCAATATGAAACAAACAGAAGAACAAGAAGTACAAGGAAATAACTTTGTAATGATGATATTATCTTTAGTATTATTCTATGCAATATATTTTTATGCATATCAAGTTTCAACTTCAATAACGACAGAAAAAACATCAAAAATTATAGAAACTTTAGTAACATCCACAACACCTAAAGTAATTGTTTTAGGAAAAACAATAGGAATGTGTATAGTAGGATTATTTCAAATAATAGCAATGGTTATAGTAGCATTAATTTCAAAAAATTTATTTTTAGAAGAAGGTATGTTAGATGGAATAATTAATCTTGAAAATTTAACACCATATTTAGCTATCATAGCAATAGTATACTTTATTTTAGGATATGCAGTATATGCACTTCTTTATGCCCTAACTGGTTCAACAGTAAGCAAGCCAGAAGATGTACAATCTGCTAATGGACCAGTAGCAATAGTTGCAGTTTTAGGATTTTATCTAGCATATTTTACAATGATGAATCCAACAAGTGAATTAAATAAAATAGCAGCATTACTTCCGATATCTTCACCATTCTGTATGCCATTTAGAGTAATGATGGGAATAGCAAGTACATCAGAGGTTATTATATCAGTAGCTATATTACTTGTTAGTATATTAGTAGTTGCTAAAATTTCTATAAAAATATATTCACAAGCTATATTAAATTATGGAAGTAAAATAAGTTTTAAAGATGCTTTTAAATTGTATAAAAATAAAAATGTTTAATAATAAAGGGGATATATAGTGGAAAAAGTAATAGAAGTTAAAAATTTAACTAAAAAATATAAAGATCTAATGGCAATTGATAATTTATCTTTTGATGTAAAAGAAGGAGAAATATTAGGTCTTTTAGGACCAAATGGTAGTGGGAAATCTACAACAATAAATTGTATATTATCATTATTAAATTATATGTCTGGAAGTATAAAAATATTTGGAAAAGACATGAAACCAGATAGCTATGATATTAAATCAAAAATTGGTGTAATTTTTCAAGATGTTGCTGTATTTGATGAGCTGACTGTATATGAAAATATTGATTATTTTTGCGGATTATATATTAAAGATAAAAAGACCCGAAAAAAATATATTGAAGATGCAATAGAGCTTGTAGGAATAGGAGAATTTACAAAGTTTAGACCAAAACAATTATCAGGTGGTTTACTTAGAAGATTAAATATAGCTTGTGGAATAGCACATAAACCTAAACTAATATTTTTAGATGAACCAACAGTAGCAGTAGATCCACAAAGTAGAAATAATATATTAGATGGAATAAAAAAATTAAGAGATTTAGGAGCAACAATTGTTTATACAACACACTATATGGAAGAAGTAGAACTTCTTTGTGATAGAATTATTATTTTAGATAAAGGGAAAATTCTAGCAGAGGGAACAAGTGATACATTAAAAGGACTTGCTAAAGTTGAAGAAAAAGTAACAGTAGAAGTAAATAATCTAGATGAAAAATATATAAATGAAATTAAAAATTTATCAGTAGTAGACAATATAAAATATGATTCTAATATTTTAACTATTTACTATAAAGAAGGAAAAAATAATTTAGTAGAATTAATGGAGATACTAAAAAAGAATAATGTAAAATATAATAAAATTTATTCAGAAAGACCAACATTAAATGATGTATTTTTGGAACTAACAGGAAAGGAGCTTAGAGATTAATGTTTATACATAATTTTAAATACTCTCTAAAAACTCTTTTTAAAAATAAATCATTAATATTTTGGACTTTCGCATTTCCAATAATACTTGGAACATTTTTTAATATGGCATTTTCAAATATTGAAAGTAGTGAGAAATTAGAAATTATTGATATTGCAATAGTAGATAATGATGATTTTAAAAGTAATGAAGTATTAAAAACAGCTTTTGAAGAGTTATCAGATGAGAATAATAAAGATAGAATGTTTAATACAAAATATGTAAGTGAAAATGAAGCAAAAGATTTATTAGATAAAGATGAAATTAGTGGATATCTATTAGTAGATGGGGAGGACAACAAAATTGTAGTTAAACAAAATGGAATAAATGAGACAATATTTAAATATGTAACAGAAGAGATATCTAACAATGCAAAAATAATAAATGATATAGCAAAGAGAGAAATAGAAAAAGAAGCTATATCAGGAAATATGAATATAAATTATGAGGAAATCTATAAAGATGCATTAGAACTAATACAAAATCAAGATGTAAATTTAAAGGATATTTCTAATAAAAATTTAAGTTACACAATGATAGAATTTTATACATTAATTGCTATGTCATGTTTATATGGAGGAATACTTGCAATGGCATCAATAAATCAAAACTTAGCAAATATGACAAGTCAAGGAAAAAGGATTTCTGTTTCTCCAATTAGTAAATTAAAGATAGTATTTAGCAGTATTTTAGCAAGTTATTTGGCACAATTAATAGGTGTTGCGATTTTATTTGTATATACAATTTTTGCATTAAAAGTAGATTATGGAGATAATTTATTATTAGTTATTTTACTTGGAATTATAGGAAGTCTTTCAGGTTTAAGTCTAGGTTTAGTTGTTGGAACATGTTTAAAAACAAATGAAAATACAAAAACAGGAGTATTATTAGCAGTAACAATGCTTGGATGTTTCTTATCTGGAATGATGGGAATTACTATGAAATATATTGTTGATAAAAATGTGCCAATTATAAATAAAATTAATCCTGCAAGTATGATAACAGATGGATTTTATTCACTATATTATTATGATACATTAGATAGATATTTATTTAATATAATAAGCCTACTTATATTCTCAGGAATAATGATTTTAATATCTTATGTAAGTTTAAGGAGGCAAAAATATGACAGTATTTAAAACATTTTGGAAAATAGTAAATAGATACAAATTTACAGTTATTCTTTATACAGTAATATTAATCATTTTTGCCACAGCAAATATGCAAACAAGTGATACAAATACAAACTTTGTTGCAAGTAAACCTGATATATTAATTATAAATAATGATAAAGATGAGAAAATTACAGAAAATCTTATAAATTACATAAAAAATAATAGTAATATTGTTGATATAAAGAAAGATGATGAAGCAATTAATGATGCACTTTTTTATAGAGATGTTAATTATATTATTTATATACCTGAAAACTATGGAAATGACTTTTTAGACGGGAAAAATCCAGAAATTAAAATAAAATCAACAGGAGATTATAATTCATCTTTAGCTGAAATGATGTTATCAAGATACGTTAAAGTTGCAAATATATATTTAAATCAGACTAAAAACGAAGATGAATTAATATCAAAAATAAATGATACTTTAAAAGAAAATACAAAAACAGAAGTAACATCTAAATTAAATACAGATGAATTATCTAGAGCAGTATTTTATTATAATTTTTTAAATTATAGTATAATTGCTGGACTTGTATATATAATTTGTTTGATATTATCTACTTTTAGAGAAGAGAAGATTAGAAAAAGAACGATTATAAGTAGTATGAATTATAAAAAGCATAATATGCAGTTATTAATATCTAATGGAATACTTTCTGTTATTCTATGGATATTTTATGTAATATTAAGTTTTGTACTAATTGGAGATGTAATGTTTACATCACACGGACTAATATTAATTGCAAATTCTTTTGTATTTTCTATTTGTGCTTTATGTATTGCATTTTTAATAGCAAATATAGTTAGCAATAAAAATGCTATTAATGGTATAGTAAATGTTGTAGGACTAGGGTCAAGCTTTTTATGTGGTGCTTTTGTACCAGTAGAATGGTTACCAGATACAGTACTTAAAATAGCACATATATTACCTTCTTATTGGTTTATTCAAAATAATGAAATTGTAAAAACATTAGAAGAAGTAAATATGGAAAATCTAAAACCGATATTTGTTAATATGTTTATAGTTCTAGCATTTTCAATTTTATATATAATAATAGCAAATATTATTTCAAAAAAGAAAAGAAAAATAGCATAGCAAAGTAAAAGTGATACATATAAATAAAAAATATGTATCACTTATTTTTTATATTTAATCCAAATTATAAATAAAATAATTAAAATAAAGAATTATACTAAATTTGTGAATGTTTGAAAATAAATATTGTATGTGATATGATAACAAAAAAGGAGAAGAAAATGACAAAAAATAGAACATTAATGCAATATTTTGAGTGGTATATAAATCCAGAAGAAAACTTATGGAAGAAAGTAAAAGAAAGTGCAGAGCATCTTAAAAAAATAGGAATAACTGATATATGGCTTCCACCAGCATACAAGGGAGAGGCTGGAAATAGAGATGCAGGATATGGTGTTTATGATTTATATGATTTAGGTGAATTTAACCAAAAAGGAAGTATAGATACTAAATATGGTACTAAAGATGAGTACTTGTCAGCTATAAAAGAACTTCATAAATATAATATAAATGTATATGCTGATATTGTTTTAAATCATAAGATGGGAGCAGATGAATCAGAAGAAGTATTTGCTACATTATTAGATTATAATGATAGAAATATAGAAAAGGGTACTTTAGAAAAAATTATAGCTTGGACGAAATATACTTTTCCAGCAAGAAAAAATAAGTATTCAAGTTTTAAATGGGACTATAGTCATTTTGGAGGAACAGACTGGGATGAACTACAAAAAAGAAATGGAATATTTAGATTTTGTGGAAGACATTGGAATTCAGATGTTGACTTAGAAAATGGTAATTATGATTTTCTAATGGGAGAAGATATAGACTTTGATAACGTAGAAGTTGTGGAGGAGTTAAAAAAATGGGGAAAATGGTATCTAAATATTACAGAAGTTGATGGATTTAGATTAGATGCTGTAAAACATATAAGTGCTAAATTTATGAAAGAATGGATAGATACTATGCAATCTGAAAAAGATGTTTTATGTGTTGGAGAATACTGGAATAGAAATATAGATAGTTTAAAAAATTATATAAATGAAACAAATAATAAAATTCCGCTTTTTGATGTACCACTACATTATAACTTTTATGAAGCATCAAATAAAAATAGTGATTATGACTTAAGCAAAATATTTGAAAATACACTTGTAAATGAAAAACCAAATATGGCAGTTACTTTTGTTGATAATCATGATACAGAACCAGGACAAGCATTATTTTCATGGATAGAAGACTGGTTTAAACCCTTAGCATATAGCTTAATATTACTTAGAGAAAGCGGACTTCCTTGTATATTTTATGGAGATTACTATGGAATACCTAGTCAAAATATTAGTTCTAAATCTTATTGGTTAAATAATTTAGTTGTACTTAGAGCTGATTATGGATATGGAGAACAAATAGATTATTTTGATAATCCAAATCTTATAGCTTGGGTAAGAAAAGGAGATAGTCAGCATATTGATTCAGGGTTAGTTGCTATAATGAGTAATAAAGATGGAGGAAGTAAAAAGATAAATCTTGGAGAAAGTTTTTCTAAGGCTACTTTTTATGACTATTTAGGAAATGTTGATAAGGAAGTAATACTAGATGAATTTGGAAATGGAACTTTTTTATGTAATAGTAGAAGTGTTTCTGTATGGGTTAAAAAACCAGAAGAAAAAAATGATATATTAGACATATAAAAAACATTAGAAATATTATAATTAAGACTTGTTATTTAAGAACAAAGAAATAAACAATAGATTTTGAAATATGATAAATTAGATTGTAGATTATATTGTAGAAGTAAAAAATCAATCTTATCTTAAAGGGGATTCATTAGATTATATAAAAAATATTGTTTATATTCTGATGAAGATGATAAAAATATAGAAAAATTTACTAGATTTATAAATGATACAAATGCTGAAGGAAAGTATTTAAAATATTATAATCATTTTGACGGATATCATAGAATATATAGAATTCCTGAATTAGTAGAATTAATAAATAATATGTTATAAAATGAATATATAATAAAATTTTATAAAGTATTTGTTTAAAAGATTATAAATATATGTAAATTATTTATCCCAAAAGGGCTACCCATCATGCGATGAGTAGCCCTTTTAGATTTCTTGAAATTAGATACGTGATAAGCGAGCACTCTTCATATACCCGAATTCGCCAGTTTTCATCCGAACACCAAAAAAGTGGTCGGTGTCATCTCTACGAATCTCGGTGATTGTTCCAGGTCCTCCCTGATGCACATTCGGACAGATATATCCGTGGCTATCAGGTGTTACTATAACATTGTCGTATAACGAGAAAGCCAGCGTCCCGCTGATTTCAACCCCGATAGGAATATCGTCGTCAATAACAAGATTGATGTTAGCAAAAATTGTTGGTTCTAATTTCATTTCTTTGTCCTCCTTAGATCTTTATGTTAAAATTCAAGAGGACACGTTGCCCTCCCAAATTTTAGTTAGGCAACATAAAAATATACCATAATTATATTATACGATAATTTACATAAAATTGCAAATTACTATGTATTTAAAACAAGATAAAAATTGTTAAACTAGTTTTAATGTAGTTAAAAGAATATAAAAAAAAGAGTTATTCAATTGTGTTTGTAAAACTCTTTTTTATATTTTAATAATTGTTATTATTTCTATCTTGAAGTATCTATTTCTTTATCAATAGTTGTTATTTCAGGTTCGTCAATTTCTCCTCTAATAAAAACATTTCTATTATGTCCAACTTCTTCTCTAAGCATTTGTGTTAATTTTGGATTAGTACAATATATTCTTTTTAATTCATTTCTAAAAGCTGTTTCATCAAAAGTTGGAGCATTTAAAATAGCTTTTAAACTATCATATTGTTCTAAATCAAGAGTAGAAGGACACCATTTTAATTTAATACTATCTCCAAATACTTTTTCAAATTGTCTCATAGCTCTGTTACCATGAGTGCATGTTGTTACAAGTATAGCAGTTTTAATTTTATTTCCTGTTTCTATTTCTTCTGTATCAAAAATATTCTTACAAAATTCAGCATTTTCTTGTGTAGTTGTTGATAATGCTTCTGTTAAAACGTCTTCAGGATTTATTCCTACACTAATAGGAAAATCCCTTGTTAATTTAGATAAATGTTTTTGGTAATCTTCGTCAAAGTTATCTTTAGAGAATGTTTCTGCACCCCAATCAGCCTCTGGAAGGTCTTGCCATTCTAAATCTTCTATTAATTCATTACTCATATATTCTTCTAAAGAAGTATGATTTATAAAACCTTGTTTATCTCTTGTTTTATTTATACCACCTGTAAATATTATTTTTTTAACAAGTCCTAATTTATATAATTCAAAGGCTTTTATTGCTCTTTCTCTAGTAGTTGATAATTCAGCATTACCTAAAACTATGGCTATATCAGCTACATTTTCATCTATATTTGAAGTTTTTGCTAAGTCTGTTATATTATTTCCTATTACAAAATCAAAAAGTTCTTCTTTTGTTAATTCTCTTCCATCTGGCGTAGTAATACTTTTTATATCTTTTGCATTATCTATCCAGGTTAAATGTCTTATTACATTTCCATTACAAACTTCTTTTATTTTTTTATCAGTATCATTTTTTAATCTTTCATAATCTCTATAATATGGATTCTCATGGTCAATTATTAGTTGTGATAATTTTAATTTCTTTGACATATAATTCCTCCTCTATAAATTTAATATATTTTTTATAAACTTTTTAATTTTATAAAATAGATTTTCTTTTTCATGTTTAATAATTGCAGTACTAGATAAGGTAGTAGTATCAATATTTGAAGTTTGTCTAATATCATTTTTGAATATATTATCTATATTATATTTTTCTCTTAAATTTTCCTGATATATATTTTCATTGTCAGTCCATGATTTAAAAATTTCATTTTTTTCATTTTTATCAGCGACAAAAGTATAATATATTAATGAAACTAAATCCTTACTTTCTTCTGATATATCTTGCTTATCTAAATCTTTTTTTGTATCAATATGCAAGTGAACTTTAGAATCTGCAGATAATTCTAATAATTTACTAAAAACCTTATTTGGTATTTTTTCTATTAAATCATTGTTAAAATATGATAAAATTATTAACACTTCTTTACATATATCATTTGTCTCTTGAATCATCTATAATATTTTTTCCTCTATTTTTTATTTTATCTTTGATTTTTCTATATATATCTAATATTTTAGATTTTTTTCTTCCTTTTGCTAGTTTTTTTACTGATTCTGAGTTAAAAGTTGTTGTTTCAGGATGTTCTTTTTCTTTCATCAGTTCTTCAATTTTTGTAAGATCATAATTAATAAAGTCTAAATCATCTATATAATAAAATTTTTCATTCATATCAATTGGCGCAACAGCTATTTGAGGGTTATTAACTAATTTACGAACAAATTCAACTTTATTTTCAGGAACAGCATCACTGGTAATTGGCGTGTT
>JAAWJE010000007.1 GCA_022796725.1 Clostridia bacterium
TTTCATAAATTTATGAAAGAGGTGATTAAATGCCAAAAAATACATTAACAGCAAAAGTTATAAAAATATATAGTGAAAATGGATTAACACTTACAGAATTAATACAAGAATGGATAAATGAAAATTATTTTTTTATGAACTTAAATAATAATATAAACTAAAAATATTTATTATAAATTTAAGGTTTCAGAAAGGAATCTGAATGCAAGATTTAAACTATAATTTTCCACCTACTTATTTTAAAGTAGGAATTTATACAAGACTTTCAAGAGAAGACGAAAAAGAAAAAGAATCTGAAAGTATTGATACACAAAAAAAGTTGCTTATAAACTATATAAAAAGTCAAGGATGGACTTTGTTTAAAATATATGTAGATGATGGATTTACTGGTACAAACTTTAATAGACCAGATTTTAAAAAATTAATAAATGATATTGAAGCGAGTAATGTCAATTTAGTAATTACAAAAGATTTATCAAGACTTGGAAGAGATTACATTGAAACAGGATATTATTTAGAAAAATATTTTCCACTAAAAAATGTAAGGTATATTGCTTTAAATGATGGAATAGATACATTTGATAATAATAACACAAATAATGATATGACCCCATTTAAATCTGTTTTTAATGATATGTATGCAAAAGATATTTCTAAAAAGGTTCGTTCTAGTTTACTGACCAAAGCAGCCAGTGGACAAAATATCAAATCTTTTTTGCCTTATGGATATAGAAAAGATGAGAATGATAAGAATATTATTTTAGTTGATTATGAAGTTTCGCCTATTGTTCAAAAGATATTTGAAATGTATTATAAAGGAAGTAATAAAACTGAAATATGTAAATACTTAAACACAAATAAAATACTAACTCCACTTGCTTATAAAAGAAAAACGACAAACTATTTTAATCCAAATAACAAAACTAATTTATGGAGTACAACTATGATTTCTAAAATCCTTAGAGATAGAATTTATACAGGCGATTTAGTACAACATAAGTATAGTAAATTAAATTATAAAACTAAAAAAGTTATTAATGTACCAAAAAATCAATATATTATTATTAAAAACAATCATGAACCAATAATTGATAGAAACATTTTTAATAGTGTTCAAATTATACTTGATAAGAAATCAAATGAATGGAACTATACTGCTTCTAAACTGCATTTATTACAAGGGTTAGTTTTATGTAAAAAGTGTAAATCAAAAATTACCTATAATAAAAATCATGGAAAAGATTTTAGATGTGTTTGTTCTTCTTATAAAAGAAATGGTAGCAAATTCTGCTCAAATATACATTTAAGAGAAGATGCGTTAATTAATAGTGTAATTGCTAGTTTAAGAGAAAATATTGGTAATTTTCTCAAATATGATGAATTAGAATATATCTTTCTTAATAAACAAGCTAACAATAAGAAATTAGATTATTTGTATTCTAAAATAAATGAAAAAGATAATTTAATTCAGTCTTTATATGAGGACAAAGTAAAAGGAATTGTAACAGAAGAGTTATTTATAAGGCTTCTTAAACAATATGAAGAGGATAAAAGAAAATTAGTTAAATTAATTCAAAAAGAAAAAGAGATTAATAAAAATGAAGTTAATAAAGATGATTTAATTTTTAATACAAAAAAGATATTAGAATTTAAGGAAAATAAAATAGATAGAAATTTAATTTTAAAATTAATTGATAAAATAGAAATAGATGATGACAGTATTGATATTTATTATAAATTTAAAGCTATATAAAACTATACTTTTTTTAGATAATGAACAAATAAATTAATTAAATACTTTAGACTAATTTTTCTACCATCATAGTCATCTCCAAATATATTATAGATTTTACTGTTATCAATAAAATCTAAAGTGCTATTTAAAGATTTGTCCATTGCTGAACGGACATTTTTTTCATTTTGGATATTACATTTTTCTGCAACTTTCTTTACAAGTTCTTTCATACTTAGTAGTAATTCATTATCAATATAAGCTAATATAATGGCTTCTTTTAAATAAATTGTTCCTTTAAAATATGAAGTAAAACCTAATTTCCATAAAATATCATCTACATTTTTTTCTATTTCAATATTTTCTTTGTTTATCATATATACTCCTTTAATTTATTATATTATCATAAATTATTAATTAAATACAAATAAAAAAATTGGAAAATAACTATTTATAAAGATTGTAAATTCAGTTTGAACTTGCTATAATATACATATAAATTTATAGCTAAAGGAGTTGACTAATATGCTTGATTCACAAATACAAACAATTAAAGATGTAATCAAAATGGCACCAAGGCTTAATATAGAATGTCTGAATTCTATTAAAATCTTAATGGAAAAGGAAATTGACTCTGAATTATTAAGACTAGAACCATCTGTCATTTTAGAAAACATGGATATTACTGAAAAGGTAATGTATTTAGATTACTTAACAGAAAGCAAAGATACAAAAGAAAAAGAATTGAAAAATGCAGTATCTTTTGAAGAAATACTACAAAGAGAGGGGCTGACTTATGATGATTTACAAAATAAAGATTAGACCTAAAGCCCTCAAATTTATTGAAAAACAGGACAGAATTCAAAGACTGCGAATTTATAAAGCAATTTATAATCTACCAAATGGTGATGTAAAGAAATTGGTAGGTTTAAAAAATGAGTATCGACTTCGAGTTCGGAGATTATAGAATTATTTATAAATTAAATCAAAACGAATTTATTATTTTAGTAACAAAAGCAGACAACAGAGGACAAGCTTATAAACAATAATTTTTTAATTTTAAATCTTAAAATTAAACTCTAAATTATATTTTTATTCTAAAAGAGTTTAAATTACTCCCAAATTAAATGAACCCCAAGGTTCTTCAAGCCATCTCCATTGATTACAAGGACACTCTATTGATAAAGGTCCATACATTGATTGATATTTATCAGTAAGTTTTCTTAAGTGATTTGCATGTTGATTATGAAGACATAAAGCTCTTTGGTCATTAGGATTTATATCTAAATATAAAGCAAGTTCTGTAACATAAAAAGTACATTCTTGAATTTCTCTTAAAAGCTCTTCTTTATTTGAATCATTACATCCACAATTACAATCCATATCCATATTACATACAACCTCCTTCAAAGTCCTTAGAATTTCTTAAATAATTCATTACTTCTTGAGATTGACCAGGACAGTATGGGCTAACAAGTTCTGGGAATATGCTTCCAAGTTTTAATCCTAAACATGGAGTATATACATTATTCATATATTGATGAGGAACGTATGAATGAGCATATAAAAGAGTATTTGGAAAACTGTTTGAAGATTCAAAACCGCAAGAGCAAGAATTTGTATTATTTTGATTATTATGATTCATTGTATTCATACTGCAAGGACATGATTGTTCATAAATGTTTTCATTAGAACAACCACAATCATGTGCATCTATGTCACAATTATCATTACAATTACAGTGTCTATACATTGTTATATTTCCTCCTTTTTTGTGTCTATAATATAATGTATGCAAAAAAGAAGACTTGGGTTATTAAAAAGTATGAATATTATATAGAAATGTTAAATATATATTAATATAAAAAGTGCAAGTATTACCATAAATACAATAGCAAGTTGCATAAGTTAAAGAAAAATAGCATTGTTGTTTTACAAAGTGCTATTTTTCTTTATATTAATAAATAACATAAAAAGTATTTAAAAAACGTTATAAATAATGTATAATAGATAAAATTATAAATGGGAGAAAGTTAGATGTATAAAAAATGGAAATATCAAGAAACTGATGAAAAAGTAGTATTAGATATTGCAAAGAAAAATAATATTTCTAACCTACTTGCAACTGTATTAGTAAATAGAGGAATAACTAATCAAAGAGATATTGAAATATTTTTAAATCCAACAAGAAAAGATTTTCATGATCCATATTTGATTAAAGATATGAATATAGCAGTAGATAGAATTATTAAAGCGATAAACAATAAAGAGAAGACTATCATATATGGTGATTATGATGTAGATGGAATAACAAGTATAACAGTATTAAAAAAATTTTTAAAAGAGAGAGGACTCGATGTAGAGTATTATATACCAAATAGATTAAATGAAGGATATGGACTAAATAAATCTGCTATAGATGAAATATCAAAAAAGGAATATACTTTAATAATAACAGTAGATTGTGGAATATCTGCAGTAGATGAAATTGAATATGCAAATTCTTTAGGGATAGAAACAATAGTTACAGATCATCATGAGCCAATGGAACAATTACCTAAAGCGATTGCTGTAATTGATAATAAAAGAAAAGATAGTGAATATCCTTTTAAAAATTTAGCAGGAGTAGGAGTAGTATTTAAGTTAATTCAAGCAATAGGTATGAAACTTAATATAAATGAAAAAGAATATTTGAAGTATTTAGATATAGTATGTATTGGTACAATATCAGATATAGTTCCACTTGTGGATGAAAATAGAGTAATTGCAAAACTTGGACTTAAATTAGTTGAAGTTACTAAAAATTTAGGATTAAGGGCACTGATTAATTCATCAGAATATAAAGTGATTAATTCAAATACTATTTCTTTTGGTATAGCACCTAGAATTAATGCTTGCGGAAGAATGGGATTTGAGAAAGAAGCTGTTAAATTATTTTTGACAGAAGATGAAAAAGAAGCACAGGAAATAACAGAAAAATTAAATAAATATAATAGAGACAGACAAAGTATTGAAAAATCTATATATGAAGAAGCTATACAAATGATTGAAAAGGAAAATTTAAAAGATAGAAATTCTATAATATTAGGATCAGATGGATGGCATCATGGTGTTATAGGAATTGTTTCATCAAAAATTACTGATATGTATTTTAAACCTTCAATATTAGTTTGCTTTGAAGATGATGAGGCTAAAGGCTCTGGTAGAAGTATTCCAGGATTTGATCTTCATGAAGCATTGGGAAATATGGTTCCATATATTGAAAAATATGGTGGACATGAGATGGCAATAGGTCTTAGTCTAAAAAGAGAAAACTTTGAAAAATTAAGAGAAAAATTTGAGGAATATGTAACTGAAAAAGATATAAAAAATATATTACCAATAATTGAAATAGATAAAATAATAAATTTAAAAGATATGAATAAAGAGACAGTTGAAGAACTTGAATTATTGGAACCATTTGGAGAAGCAAATAAAAGACCATTGTTTGTATATAAAAATTTAAAAATAGATTCAATTAGAGCTCTTTCTGAAGGAAAACATTTAAAATTAACTCTAAAAGATGAAAATACTTTAATAAATGCTATAGGATTTAATCTTGGGCATTATTCAAAAGAATATACAATAGGAGATAAGGTAGATATTGCAGGAATGATAGAATTAAATTCATTTAATGGAATTGATAATATCCAAATAAATATAAAAGACATAATGAGATCATATTAAAATTATATAAGGGGAGGAATTATAGAAAATGACAGAAGAAAAAGAACAAATAACAATAGATGATATAATAAACTTAGCAAAAGAAAAAAATAAGTATATAGATGCTGAGTTAATAACAAAAGCATATCAATATGCAAAAGCAAACCATGGAGAACAACTTAGAAAATCTGGAGAACCATATATAATTCATCCTATGCAAGTTGCATATATTTTAGCATCACTTGAGCTTGATACTGAATCTATATGTGCAGCACTACTTCATGATGTTGTAGAAGATACAAAAATTACACATGAAGATTTAGTAAGAGATTTTGGAGAAACTATTGCTGAGATGGTAGCAGGAGTTACAAAACTTGGAAAATTAAATTATACGACAAAAGAAGAACAACAAGTAGAAGATTATCGTAAAATGTTTTTAGCTATGGGAAAAGATATAAGAGTAATACTTATTAAATTAGCTGATAGACTTCATAATATGAGAACACTTAAATATTTAAGTAGAGATAGACAAGTAGCAAATGCTAAAGAAACAATGGACTTATATGCACCACTTGCAAATAGACTTGGTATTTACTCTCTAAAGTGGGAACTTGAAGATTTATCATTCAAATATTTATACCCAGATGAATATCATGAGATAGTAAAAGGATTAGATAAAAAAAGAAATGAAAGATTAGAATTTATTGATAAAATTATGGAGCAATTAAAAGTAGAACTTGAAAATGCTAAGATAGAATCAGAAGTTACTGGTAGAGCAAAGCACTTATATAGTATATATAGAAAAATGGAGAGAGATAATACTACTTTAGATCAGATATATGATTTATTTGCTCTTAGAATTTTAGTTAATTCAGTAAGAGATTGCTATGCAGTATTAGGAGTAGTACACGATTTATATAATCCAATGCCAGGCAGATTTAAAGACTATATAGCAGTTCCAAAAAAGAATATGTATCAATCAATACATACAACTTTAATAGGTCCAGGGGGAGTACCTTTTGAGGTACAAATCCGTACTTGGGATATGCACAGAGTTGCTGAATTTGGTATTGCTGCACATTGGGCATATAAAGAAGCTAGTAATAAAGGAAAAAAACAATCTGTAATAGTTACAGATGATAAATTATCTTGGCTTCGTGAAACTTTAGAATGGCAGAAAGACACAGAAAACCCAAATGAATTTTTAAATACTTTAAAACAAGAACTATTTGAAGATGAAGTACATGTTTTTACTCCTAAAGGAGATATAAAAGTACTTCCAAGAGAAAGTACACCAATAGATCTTGCATACAATATACATGAGCAAGTAGGAAATAAAATGATTGGTGCTAAAGTAAATAGTAAGATGATGCCAATAATAACAAAATTAAAAAATGGAGATATAGTTGAAATTATAACATCAGATTCTTCAAAAGGGCCTAGTAGAGATTGGCTTAAATTTGTAAAAAGTTCTACTGCTAAAACAAGAATTCAAAGATGGTTTAAAAAAGCTGAAAGAGAAGAAAACATTGAAAAAGGTAAAGATTTGCTTGAAAAGGAAATAAAGAAAATTGGAATGAAACATTCTGAACTATTTAAAACAGAATGGGTTCAAGTAGCAATGAATAGATATAAATATGCAAGCGTTGAAGATATGTATGCAAGTATTGGATTTGGTGCAATGTCTGCTACAAAAATAGTTGCAAGACTTTTAGAAGAATATAAAAAAGAACATGCAGAAGAAGACTTAGAAGAGAAGATTACTGAATTAACAAGAAAAAGACCAGTAAACAAACCTTCTAAAACGGGTGTTGTTGTAGAAGGAATAGATAATTGCTTAGTAAAACTTTCAAAATGTTGTAATCCACTTCCAGGAGATGCAATAGTTGGATATATTACAAAAGGCAGAGGCGTATCTGTTCATAGAAAAGATTGCATAAACGTAAAAGATTTAGTAGTATCTGGCGAAAATAGAATGATAGATGTATATTGGGCAGAGGAAGCTAAAACTAGATATAATGTTGATATAGAAGTTTATGCAAATGATAGAACAGGACTTTTAGCAGATGTTATAAAAGAAATTACAGCAGCAAAGTTTAATATGCTTGCAGTAAATACAAAAACTACAAAAGAAAGAATTGCTATTATTGATATTACAGTAGAACTTGAAAACTTAAATGAGTTAAATCAAGTAATAAAAACATTAAGAAAAGTTGATAGTGTATATGAGGTAAAAAGAAGAAAATGATACTAAAGAATGTTAAAGTAAAAATAGAAAATAGAAATTTAATTACAAATTGTTATATTATAGTAGATGAAGATACAAAAGAGGCTATGGTGATAGATCCAGGAGCTGAGGCAGATAAGATAATAGATATGATAGATATATTAGGTGCAAAGGTAAAATATATTATTTTGACACATTGTCATGCAGACCATATAGGAGGGATAGCTGAGCTTAAAGAAAAAAAAGGTGGAAAAATATTAATAAGTAGAGATGATAGTAAAGGATTATATGATACAGAAATAAATTTAGATTATTATGTAGAGATGAATGTTCCAGAGCTAGAAGCGGATTCTAGGCTTGATGATGAAGATGTAATTCATATTGGAAATTTAGAATTTAAAATTATATTAACACCAGGACATACTAAAGGAGGAATATGTATATATAATAAAGAACATTCACTTATGTTTACAGGAGATACTATATTTGCTGGAACATGGGGTAGAACTGACCTACCAACAGGAAACATAGAAGATATAATGAATTCAATAGAACATAAAATTTTAATATATCCAGATGATACAATATTATATCCAGGACATGGAAGAACTACTTTAATAGGAGATGAAAAATCTTTATATTTTGAACTTAAAAGAAAAGAATTTTAGAAATTATAATAGAGTTGGAGTGAGAAAAATATGATACAAAAACCAAAAGGAACAAGAGATATATTGCCAAAAGAAATTTATAAATGGCAATACATAGAAAATACAATAAAAAAAATACTAGAAAATGCTGGAATGAAAGAAATCAGAGTGCCAGTATTTGAGTATACAGAACTATTTAGCAGAGGAGTCCGGGGAGACAACAGATGTAGTTCAGAAAGAAATGTACACATTTTTAGATAAAGGAGATAGAAGTATAACACTAAGACCTGAAGGAACAGCTGGTGTAGTTAGAAGTTATATAGAAGATGGATTAAGTAATAGTGGAGTTCCACTAAAACTTTGGTATAATATGCCAATGTATAGATATGAAAATGTGCAAAAAGGAAGATATAGAGAATTTAGACAAATAGGAACAGAAGTAATTGGTACAGATTCTTATTTAGCAGATTTAGAAGTTATATTAATAGCAAAATCAATATTTGAAAAATTAGAAATACCAAATATAAAATTAAATATTAATAGTATTGGATGTTCTACTTGTAGAAAAAAATATCAAGAAGCCTTAAGAGATTTTATAAGACCAAATTATGATAAATATTGTGATACTTGCAAAACAAGGTTTGAAAAAAATCCAATGAGAATATTAGACTGTAAAGAAAAAAAATGCAAAGAAATGAATGTAGGAGCACCAATTATTTTAGATTATTTATGTGAAGAATGTAAGAAGCATTTTGAAGATTTAAAAAATGCTTTAGATAATGCAAATGTAGAATATGAAATAGACTCAAGTATTGTAAGGGGACTAGATTATTATACAAAAACAGTATTTGAGTTTATATCAGAAGATGATGGTCTTACAACTTTAGGTGGTGGAAGATATGATGGACTTATAAAAGAAATAGGAGGACAAAATACTCCTGCTGTTGGATTTGCAACTGGATTAGATAGATTAATTGATGTATATAATAAGTATAATGAGGGAAAAGTAAAAGAAAAGAATATGAAATTATATATAGCAACTATTGGAAAAGAGGCAGATATGTTTTCTACAAATCTTGTATATAAATTAAGAAATGAAGGTATATTTGTAGAAAAAGATATTTGCGGAAGAAGCATAAATTCACAATTCAAATATGCTAATAAGAATTTAGCAGAATATGTTATTACAATTGGAGAAAATGAAATAAAAGAAAATAAAGCAAAAATTAAAAATATGGAAACAGGAAAAGAAGAAATAATAGAATTATCTTCTGAAAAAATACAAGAATATTTATTATAATCTGCATAAATATAAATTCCAGAAATATACTAATAATAGGGAAGTAAAAAAGTATATTAAAAGGAATGACTAAAGAATGATAAATTTAAAGGTAGTAACTATAAAAGATATTATAAAAAATCTAGTAAAACTTATAGCAATAATTATATTTGTTATATTTATTACTAGATTTTTTGGATTTATAAGTAAAGTTAATATAATAGAAAATATAAAAAATAAGATAAATTCATTAGAAGGAAAAACTTTTATAGAGTGTATAAATGATAATGTTAGTATATATAATGCAGGATTATCTAATAAAGAGGATTTGCTTGCAAATAAAGATTATGATAAATCAAAAAATAATACAAATGAAGACATATTTTTAAAAATAAGAAATCTTATTTTTTTTAATATGGATAAAAATGCAATTTCTAAAATATTAAATAATGAACTTAGTATGTTTGGATTTATTGAAAATAGAAATAATATAGATAGTACAAATAAAAAAACAAATGATGTTAAAGAAGATGATATAAAAATTGCTGAAAAAGGGAAATCTTCAACAAAAGTTATTGATAAGAATAATAAAGAGGAAGTATATAATAAAGTATATAATGGAGTAAAAATAAAAAATGAGTCAAAATATAATTTGACACAAAATGATTTAAAGCCAAATGTTGATTTTAAAAATAAGAAAGATATTGTAATTTATCATACACATACTTGTGAAAGCTACACTAAAACAGAAAAATATACATATAAATCATCTGGAAATTATAGAACAACAGATTTGAATTATTCTGTTGCAAGAGTTGGTGAACAACTTACAAAATACTTAAAAAAATATAAGTTTTCAGTTATACATAATGAAACATATCATGATTATCCTAAATATAATGGGTCTTATGCAAGATCATTAGATACAGTAAGTAAAATAATGAAGAAAAATAATGCAAGTCTAGTTATAGATCTTCATAGAGATGCAATAGGAAGTAATAGTAATTATGGACCATCTGTAAAGATAAATGGAGAAGAAGCTGCACAACTTATGTTTGTTATAGGAACAGATGGAGGAGGACTAACACATAAGAATTGGAAAAAGAATTTAAAGTTTGCTATAAAAATTCAAGAAAAAGCAAATAAAATGTATCCAGGTTTGTTTAGACCAATAATAGTTAGAAATTCAAGATATAATCAGCATATAGCAGAAGGAGGTTGTATTATAGAAGTTGGTGCTACTGGAAATACACTTGAACAATGTTTAGTAAGTATGAAATATTTATCTGCAGTTATAAATGAAGTTATGAATTAAATGATAAGGAGGAGCGCACCTCCCTTCTTTATCTGAAGAGAAATGCGCTCCTTCATTCATTGTATGCCTTGTTAAAAAATGCTGAGAAAGAAGTCTACAATCTTCATTCCTAAAAATCCCAAACCATAGAAAGCAAGAGCTACTATGGCGAGCAGGATTATTGCCCATACAAGACAGCCCAGGCATCCGCCTGAGCAGCAACCAGTACGTTTTGGTGGATTCTTAGAAGTGTGGTGATAGTTACTTTTGCTTACAGAAGGACGATAAGAACTATCAGTAATATTCACATCATCAAAAAGGTTTTTCCATGGATCGTTTCCTAAAACGTTATAGGTTGCAGTGTTTACAGTTTTTGGAATTGTGGATAATTCCCGTACAAATCCCCCCATGAATTCGTCCAGTTCATTTTTAAATTCCTCAATGTCCTGACGGAATTCTTCTACATCCTCATCATACTCCCGATATTGTGAGCCATTTATATATTCTATAGCATAACGATAACGTTCTTTTGAATATGGCTCATCCATAATGGTTTCCCCATTGTTTGTGAGAATGATACGGGTACTGTTGTACTTTAGGACAATATTTTCAAATAATGTATTCAGGGTGATTATTTTGAATCCATTAAGTGAATATTGCCGAACGCTTATATTGCTCATAATAAAACCTCCTTGTCTTACTAAATTATAACATTACATAATAATTATGTCAACGAAGCAAAATATTTTGAATTTATACTTGAATAATATAGATTTAAAAAATATAATAGTTTTATAAATTGAAAGGAGAAATTAATATATGATTAAATTTGAATACAATAATTCTAGTATTGATGATAGAATGATTTTTGATTTAGATGAGAAAGTAAAAGAGTGTCATAAATGGATAGAAGAGAATAAAGAAAAAGAAGATGAATTTTTAGGATGGGTAGATTTACCAGTAAACTATGACAAAGAAGAATTTAGAAGAATAAAAAAAGCAGCTAAAAAAATACAAAAAGATTCTGACTACTTAATAGTTATTGGAATAGGAGGTTCTTACTTAGGTGCAAGAGCAGTAATAGAAGCAATTAAAGGATGTTTTGACAGTATGATACCTTGTGATGAAAGAAAAACTCCAAAAATAATATATGCTGGAAACAATTTAAGTCCTAATTATTTACATGATTTATTAGAGCTAATAGCAGAAAAAGATGTTTCAATTAATGTAATATCAAAATCTGGAACTACAACAGAACCTGCAATAGCATTTAGAATATTAAGAGAAGCAATTGAGACAAAATATGGAGTAGATGAAGCTAAAAAAAGAATATATGTAACAACAGATAAAAATAAAGGAGCTTTAAAGAGTTTAGCTACTGAAGAAAAATATGAAACATTTGTAATTCCTGATAATGTTGGTGGAAGATTTTCAGTACTTACTGCTGTTGGATTATTACCAATTGCAGCATCTGGTATAAATATTGATATGCTTATTAAAGGTGCAACTGATGCAAGAGATAAATATTCTGACCAAGATGTAAAATTTAATGATTGCTATAAATATGCTGTTATTAGAAATTTATTATATAATTCAGGAAAAAGAATAGAAATATTAGCAAACTATGAGCCAAGTCTTCATTATATTACAGAATGGTGGAAACAATTATATGGTGAGAGTGAAGGAAAAGACGAGAAAGGAATATTCCCAGCTGGTGTAGATTTTACAACAGATTTACATTCAATGGGACAATATATTCAAGACGGAAATAGAAATTTAATAGAAACAGTAATATGTATTGATGAGTCAAAAGAAAGTATAATACTTGCAGAAGATAAAGAAAATATTGATGGTTTAAACTATTTAGCTGGAAAAGATTTAGATTATATAAATAAAAAAGCAATGGAAGGAACAATAGAGGCTCATGTAAATGGTAATGTTCCAAATATGAAAATTACAATTGAAGAGTTAGATGAAGAAAATTTAGGACATTTAATTTATTTCTTTGAAAAGGCTTGTGCTATATCAGGACTTATATTAGGAGTAAATCCATTTAATCAACCAGGAGTAGAAGAATATAAAAAGAATATGTTTAGACTATTAGAAAAGCCAGGATATGATAAATAATTATATAGAAAATAAAAGAAACTTGATTTTCTCGAGTTTCTTTTGCTTTTAGTTCTTTACAGGAATATCGCTAAATTTAGTTTCTTCTTCAGAATATTCATTAGCTTTAAGTCCCAATCTTTTTTTCATATAAATTGATGAAAATGTGAAAAGTCCTAAAAATATTAATCCAATTACCATAAATGAATTTTGAGTTGTTGTTGTATCTATTAGAAAAGATGCAATTAACCCAAATATAACATTAGAAATACTATTAAAAAATGCTTTTGAAGAAAATATTTTAGAGTCTATATCAGAATTAGTGAAATTTCTATAATATTTATCTATAAGAATATGATAAATTCCTGCAATAATATATTTAATAGCAAGTGCTATTAAAATTATTGATATAGAAATATAAATGTTAGAAGTGATATATCCGAGAAGAGCCAGCTAATATACATGAAAAACTTATTGAAAATCCAAGTACAGATAAAGATTTATTTTTAAATGTATTATGAAATTGTTCTTGTTTTTTTAATGAAATACTAGCAATAATCTCAAAAATAGCAAATATTATTCCAATAGCAAAAGATGATATATTTTTTTCTTCTAAAATTCCAACTTGCATATTAGCCAGTATAGAAATAAGTCCAGACATAATTGATGAAAATAATATTAAACTTCTTAATCTTTTAGAAAATAGTATAAATTTAAAAGATGATATAAAGTCTTGAATAGAAGCTTTAAAATTTTCTATTGCTAGTTTTTTATTATTTTCATCAGAGCTATTATTAGAACTTTCTTCTTCTAAAGGTTCTAAGAATAAGCAAGAAAGTAAAAATGATAATATAGTAATTGTTAATGAAATGATAATTGGTAAATATCCATTAATCATAAATAAAAAACCAGAAATAATAAGTGATATTGAATTTAAGACAAAATAACTAGAAGACCCTTTTGTTAGAATTTTTGCAAAAATTGTACTCTTTTTTGTTGTTTCTGGAATAGATTCATTTATTAAACTTAAATCAGCTACATCTTTTAGAGAAAATGCAAAGGCACAAAAAGCTTCTGCAATAACAAGATGAGATAAGTTTCTACTTAAAATTACAATAACCATATATATAATATTAGAAAAATTCCCAAGCATCATTCCTTTTTTTCTTCCAATTAAATCTACAATTAAACTTGCTGGAATTTGAAGTAGTACTACAAAAAGTGCATAAAAAGAATCTTCAAGAATAACAGCAGATGCACTTATATTTTTTATTTGTGTTAAGAATAAAAAGTTTATAGTATAAAAAAATAAAAAATCAGATGAAATTGCTGTATATAATGGAAATAGTTTCATATTTCTTTTACAAATCTTAGAACTTATCTTTTGTTTCATATAATACTCCTTAAAATAATTAAAGATATTATATAAATAAAAGAAATATTGTTCAAGACTAATTAAAAATATTGACAAAAAAAAAAATATATATTAACATAATTATGTAATAGAAATTTTGTACTGCTAGTAGGAGGTGTACAGCATGGAAGATACAAACAAAATGAGCAGAAAGGAGGCAATTGCCCTCCGGGACTTTGTAAAAAAACGCTTCGAAAAGTTGTATCCATGCCCAAAGTTTTATTGGGGAAAAACAAAGTGGCATGAGATGATGCTTCAGTTTGAGCATGACTTTTTGGAAGTTCTCATGGAAGGAAAGGATACTTTCTGGGGAACAGTATGGCAGTTTTTTGACGGAGATGATAACATATTTCTGGGAGACGAAGGAATGAGAGAGCTTCTAGAGCACACTTTTTATGAAAATGGAAAATGGGTTTATAGAGCTGGCGAAAAAGAAGAAGTTATCTATAATGACTAAGTAGCGTTTATATCGAAAGTCCAATAGTCGCTGAATAACGAATTAATATGGTTGTTCAGCGATTGTTGATGTTAGTAATATAAATTGACATAAATAAATATATATGTTAACATAATTATGCAATAGCAATTTTGTACTGTTAGTAGGAGGTGTACAACATGGAAGATACAAACAAAATGAGTAGAGAGGAAGCAGTTGCTCTTCGGAACTTTGTAGAAGAACGGTTTGAAACACTGTATCCATGCCCAAAATTCTTTGGAAAAACAAAATGGCATAATATGATGCTTCAGTTCGAGTATGATTTCTTAGATGCTCTTACTAAACGCGGTGAACGCGGCGATTTCTGGGGAGCAATCTGGAGATTCTTCGAGACAACGGATAGCATTTTCATTGGAACGAATGGTATGAAGGAACTGGCAGACCATACTTACTTTAAAGACGGATCATGGATATACAGAGGCAATGGAACGGAAAGAGTTATCTATACTGTGCCAATGGAAAAGAAATAATATCTAAATGACGTTTATACTAAAAGTCCAATAAATCGCTGAAGAATAATGTTAATACGTTCTTCAGCGATTGTTGGTTTTAATATTGACAATTGTAAAAAAAAATAGTATTATAAAAAATATAAACGTTGATGGGACAAAGTAAAATAAAGGTTATTAAAAGAGATGATTAGTCTAAGGCTGAAAGCTAATCTTAAAAAACGTATTTGAAAAACTACCCCTGAGTTTCCATGAAAATGGCGAGTTGATTACGTTATAAATCTAAATCGAGTTAAACATTAGGGTGGAACCGTAAGAAATAAACTTACCCCTATAAGCAGTAATTAGCTTATAGGGGATTTTTGTATTTTAATTTTGCAAAAGTCTCCTTATAAGTGGATAATGCTTCAAATAAATTTTTTTAAAGCCTAAAAGGCAAAGGAGGAATTTATATGTTTAAAATTAAGCTAGGCGGTGGAAGAACGCTAGATGTAGAAGAAAGTATGTATTGGCATACAACATCTCATATTATGGCTCAGGCTGTAAAGAGATTATTTCCAGAGGCTAAATTAACAATAGGACCAGCAATTGAAAATGGATTTTATTATGACTTTGATGTAGAAAAACCATTTTCAGAAGATGATATTGCAAAAATTGAAGATGAAATGAAAATGATTATTAAAGAAGATTTACCTTTAGAGAGATTTGAATTACCAAGAGATGAAGCAATTAAAAAAATGAAAGAAGCAAAGGAAGATTATAAAGTAGAATTAATACAAGAACTTCCAGAAGGAGAAATAATATCTTTTTATAAACAAGGAGATTTTACAGATTTATGTAGAGGACCACATTTGCCATCTACTGGATGTGTTAAAGCTATAAAATTATTATCATCATCAGGAGCTTATTGGAGAGGTAATGAAAAAAATAAAATGCTTCAAAGAATATATGGAATATCTTTTCCTAAAGCAAGTGAGCTTGAAGAATATCTTAAAAAATTAGAAGAAGCAAAACAAAGAGATCATAGAAAAATAGGAAAAGAATTAGAATTATTTATGACTCATCCATTAGTAGGATCAGGACTTCCAATGTATTTGCCAAATGGAGCAACAGTTAGAAGATTACTTGAAAGATATATTCAAGATAAAGAAATAAATTTAGGATATAGTCATGTATATACACCATCACTTGCAAATGTTGCGTTATATAAAACAAGTGGACACTGGGATCATTATAAAGAAGATATGTTTCCTGTAATGAAACTAGATAATGAGGAAATTGTATTAAGACCAATGAATTGTCCTCATCATATGCTAATTTATAAGAACAAATTACATTCTTATAGAGATTTACCTATAAAAATAGGAGAACTTGCACATGATTTCAGGTATGAAGATAGTGGAAGTGTTTGCGGATTAGAGAGAGTTCGTCAAATGTGCCAAAATGATGCACATTTATTTGTAAGACCTGACCAAATAAAAGAAGAATTTAGAAAAGTTGTAAAGTTAATATTAGATGTATATAAAGATTTTGGATTTAAAGATTATGAATTTAGATTATCTCTAAGAGATAAAAACAATAAAGAAAAATATTTTGATGATGATGAAATGTGGGAAAAAGCAGAAAGCCAATTAAGAGAAATATTAAATGAATTAGGAGTAAAATTCTATGAAGCAGAAGGAGAGGCAGAGGATACGGATGCGGCTGTTATTAGTGCTAAACTGGCAGAAGAAAATAATTTAG
>JAAWJE010000038.1 GCA_022796725.1 Clostridia bacterium
TAAGAAAAAATAATAAATAAGATTACATAATATAGAAATATATATATAATAGAGAAGGAAATAAAGATATTTCCTTCTCTTATTCTTTTTGAAAGTTTACATAAAAAATAAAAAAACTATAGACTTAACATAAAAAATGTGGTACAATATTAAACAGTTATGTAAACTTGAGAGGAGGAATTTAATTGAAAAAAATAGTTTCTTGCATCTTAGGTATAGCAGTTATAATAATTATTTTATCTACTAAATCGAATGCGGCTAGTAGTACAGCAACTATGAAGGTAACAGTTAAAGAGAATTATACGTATGCGTATAATGTATTAAAACTAGTTAATATTGAAAGGGAAATTCAAGGTGTTCCGAAACTTACAATGGATAAAGAATTATTAGATGCAGCTATGTTACGTGCAAGTGAGCTAGTTATATATTATAGTCATACAAGACCAAATGGAAAGACACCAGGAACAACTTGTGGTAAAGTATATGCAGAAAATATAGCAGCTTTTTCAAAAATTCCAAGAAGTACAGTAGAAGGATGGATGTGCTCATCTTCACACAGAAAAACAATGCTTAGTAAAGAATATATATCAACAGGAATTGGAGTTGTTGAATGTGATGGTAATTTATATTGGGTACAGCTATTTGGAAAAAATAGACTAAATAAAATAGCCAAACAACCAGAAGATAGAACAGTAACTAAAAGTATAACAGCATTAACAAACAAATTGAAATTGGCTTATAAAGGAGATACAGAATTTAATTATGATATTGTAAAAGAAAACAAAACAGATATAACAACACAAAATTTAGGGGTTCCAAAAGTACAAATAAAAATTCTCTCAAATGATTTAAAATATCAAAGTTCAAATGAAAAAATACTAAAAGTAAATAGTAATGGTACAATGGACTTTCTATCTTCAGGAGAAGTAAAATTAAAAGTATCTTTAAAATCAAATAGTCAAGTATATATAGAACAAAAAATAAAGATAAAGAGAGCAAATTATATACCAGATTTAAGCGTAACGGGTATTAAAGATTATATATATACAGGAAAAAATATAGAGCCTAAAATTATATTAAAAGATGACAAATATATTTTAGAGAAAAACAAAGATTATGAAATAACATACTATAATAATAAAAATATAGGAACATCAACTGTAAATATAAAAGGTATTGGGAAGTATAAAGGAGAAGTAAAAAAGACATTTAAAATAATTCCTAATAAAACAAATGGAGTAAAAGTATCATCAAAATCAACATCTACTTTGACAATAAAATATAATAAAGTACAAAATGTAAGTGGATATGTAATATACAAATATAACCCAAATTCTAAAACATATAAATATTATGGAAAGACAAAAAACACAACATATAAAATAAGCAAACTAAAAGCTGGAACAATATATAAAATAAAAGTAAAAGCATATAAAACAGTAGGAAAAACTGACTATTATGGAGAATATTCACAGATATTAACAGCAATAACAACTCCTAATAAAGTTACAAAATTAAAAACAAAAAGTAAAACTAGAAATAAATTAAATATAACATGGAAAAAAGTAAGTAATGCATCAGGATATAAAGTATATGTATATAATACTAATAAAAAGAAGTATGATGTATATACTGCAAAAAAGAATTCAATAAGTATTAAAAATTTAAGAGCAGGAAAAAAATACAAGATAAAAGTAAGAGCATATAGAAAAAGCGGAAAAATCTGTTCTTATGGAAATTATTCATCAATACTAAAGGTAAAAACAAAAAAATAAAAAACAAAGGATAAGAGTAAAAACAAATGAAAAGTAAAGAAAAGAAAGATATATAATAGGCAAGTTTAAATTAAGAATTTATTTTAAACTTGTTTATTTTTTTGTCTAAAAAAATATATAAATAGAAAAAATATAAGAATTTGTAAGTTATAGCAATATTTTTGTAGAAAAAAGATACTGAATAAATTGAATATAAACCAAAAAGCGACAGTATTTTTAAACCAAGCATATTAAAATAAATATATCATATATACAAAAGAAGGATAGTAGATGGTTTTATATTTAGATGTGATTATTTTTAAAGAATTCATAATGGATTTTATATTAATAATTGTAACTAAAACAGTTCTAAAAAAAAGCACGAAGAATACTAATATCATTATAGCTTGTGCATTAGGTGTAATAGAAACTATTATAGATATACTAATGAATATTAATGTAGTAGTTAGATTAATTCTAAAACTTATAACTTCTATACTAATTATAAAAGTTGCTTTTAATTCTAAAAAAATAAAAGAGATTTTAAAGGAACTTGCTACATTTTACATAGTAAGTTTTATATTTGCTGGAATTGCTACAAGTATAATGTTTTCACAATCATTAAATAAAATACTAAAGCATGGAATTATATTAGGTAAATATTCAAATTTCTTAATTATACTTTCTGTTATTATAGGAACTATATTAATAATAATTACATTTAAGCTAGTTTCTAAAAATATAAGAAAAGATAATATGGTTTGTGATGTAGAAATAGGAATATTGGATAATATAATAAAAATAAAAGTATTAATCGATACAGGTAATTTGCTTAAAGAACCCATTACAGGAAAGCCAGTTGTAATAATAGAAAAAAGAAAATTAAATTATATATTAGAAAATTTAAAAGATAATATAAAAATATATGTAATACCATATAAAACACTCGGAAATGAAGAAAAAGTATTATTCGGAATAAAACCAGAATACATCAGATTAAGAGAAGAAAATAACTATTATAGTGATGATGTAATAATTGGTCTATATGATGGAAAAATTAGTCAAAATGATTCTTATTTTGGACTAATAGGAATTGATTTATTTGAGAAGGAGTGAAGTAGTATGGAAGTAATTAAAAAGTTAAAGGATAATATTAATTTAATTTATATTAAATATTTAAAGAAAAACGGATTAGATGACTTACCTATATTTTATATAAATGGAAGTCAAACATTGCCGCCACCACTTACAAGTAAGGAAGAAGAAGAACTATTAAATAAAATAGATGATGAAAGTTCTAATTCAAGAAAAATTCTAGTAGAGCATAATTTAAGATTAGTTGTATATATAGCTAAAAAGTTTGAAAATACAGGAGTAGATTTAGAAGATTTAATTTCGATAGGAACAATAGGACTTATGAAAGCAATTAATACATTTAACAATTCTAAAAATATAAAACTTGCTACTTATGCTTCAAGATGTATAGAAAACGAAATTTTAATGTTTCTAAGAAGAAGTAATAAAATAAAAGGAGAAGTTTCTATCGATGAACCATTAAACCAAGATGGTGATGGAAATGAGTTATTACTATCAGATTTACTTGGGACAGATGAAGATGTTGTATATAAGAATTTAGAAGATGAAGTTGATAGAAGATTACTTAAAGCAGCTCTTAGTAAATTAGATGAAAAAGAAAAAAATATTATGAACTTAAGGTTTGGAATGCAAGGAGAAAAAGAAAGGACACAAAAGGAAGTTGCTGATATGC
The DNA here is from genome assembly GCA_022796725.1 of Clostridia bacterium. Classification (GTDB taxonomy): domain Bacteria; phylum Bacillota; class Clostridia; order TANB77; family CAG-508; genus UMGS1994. Next base: position 3,523 of record JAAWJE010000038.1, read on the forward strand.
TAGGGATATCACAAAGTTATATTTCAAGACTCGAAAAGAAAATAATGACAAAAATGAGAAAAGATATAACAAGTAAAACTGGCTAAAAAAATACACCTATTAAAGGTGTATTTTTAATTTATAGGACTTTTTTCTCCATTTTCAATCATTTCATCAATTAATTTGGCAATTACTTTTCTTTCATCATAAGGGTATTTTATACCATTTTTCTCGAGATATAAATCATGTCCAAGTCCAGGAATTACTATTATATCTTCAGTGGTTGCTACAGATATTGCATGGCGAATTCCTTCTGTTCTATCAACAATTAAAGTATAATCTCCTCCAGATTTTTTAACTCCAATTTCAATTTCTTTTAATATTTTTAGAGGATCTTCAGTACGTACTTGGTCAGACATTAATATTGTATAATCAGCAAGTCTTCCTGATATTTCACCCATTATAGGACGTTTTGTTGCATCTCTATCTCCACCAACTCCCCATGCACAAATAATTCTACCTTTTGCATAAGCTCTTACAGAAGTTAAAATACTTTCTAAACTAGAAGGTGTATGTGCATAATCTATAAGAATAGTAAGTCCTAATTTATTTGGAACTAATTCATTTCTACCAAGTACACGAATATTTTTTAAGGCTTGTCTTATTTCATCAGGAGTAACACCAAATTCATGTGCAATACTTATTGCTCCAAGTGAATTATATACACTAAATTCACCAGGAATACCAACTTCAATTTGTTCATCTTTTCCATCAATATGTATTTTAAAATCAACATAAGAAGGAGTAATTTTTAGAGTATCTAAATCAGCTGTTATATCAGCATTATTTCTTATAGCAAAAGTTTTAATTGGTATATTAGTAACAATATCTTTTACTTTAGATACTGTTTCATCATCTGTATTGATAATTCCCAATTTACATAGTCTTATTAAATCAGTTTTACATGAAAAATATTCTTCCATATTTGCATGTTCATTTTTACTTATATGATCTTCAGAAAGGTTTGTAAATAATCCTATATCAAAATCACAACCTGAAACTCTATTTAGCTTCATTGCTTGTGAAGAAACTTCAATTATTGCTACATCACAGTTTTCTTCTGCCATTTTAGCAAGATATTTTTGTATTTCTGGACTTTCAGGAGTAGTTCTATCAGTGTCCTCAATTTTTTCATTTCCAATATAAACAGCAATACTTCCAATTAATCCTACTTTTAATCCATGGGATTCTAAAAGAGCTTTAGTCATAAAAGTAGAAGTTGTTTTTCCTTTTGTTCCTGTAATACCAATAAGTTTAAATTTTTTAGAAGGATTATCATAAAAGTTGCAACTTAATATTGCTAAAGATTCTCTAGTATTTTTTACTTTTATAAGTGGAATATTCGTATTTATATTTTCTAAGCATACTTCTGGTTCAAGTATAGCTGCTACTGCACCATTTTGTATAGCAGATTCTAAGTAGTCTATACCATTTTTTGAATATCCATTAATTGCAACGAATAAACCTCCTTGTTTAATTTTTCTGGAGTCTGAATGTATATTTGTTATATCTAAATTTAGATAGTTAGCATTTTCTAATACTTCAAGACCTTGTAATAAATCATTTAATTTCATAGTCATCCCTCCAATCCAAGATTACTATGTAAAGTATTATATAACTAAATTCTAAGTTTGTATAGTATAGATACTATTAAAAATAAATAAAATGCAGAAGCCATTAAGACTTCTGCATTTCGGGATTACCGTATAAAGAAGTGGCAATGCCACACATCTGGATAATGGATTCCTTGTCTGTCGCTCTTGCAAAGAAGCGGTAATTACGACATAAAATCGCTCCACCTACTCCTGATATTTCAGAGAGGTTGCTTGTTTGCCCTGCCCACTCAGCAGGAAAAGGAATCCTCTGAGAGAGCTCTTCTTCGATAGATGGCGGAACGCACTGAGCAGCCCAGCCACCATCAGGGTAGGGGAAAATCACAAAGTTTACCTTGTCAGACATATTGGAATTAATCTCTAAAACAGTTTCTTTCCAATCTATTGTCTGAGATGGTATTTCAAGAACTCCATCATGGAAGTACCTGTTATGGTATCTATGAATAAGTACTTTTTTTCCCATCTTTTTTCCAAACTCTGATTTGAGACTCTGTAATTTAATACGGTTGTTATTGTATACTTCCCCTAAAATATCTCCGTTAATGGTTTCTATTAGCTTCTGCTCTAATACCTTAATGGTAACATCCAATACCTTCTTAAACTGCTTGTCAAATGCTCTTGTATTGTTATTAAACCAAAGAGGCAAAAATGAAGTAATGTAGCTGAAGCAGTGCAAATCTTTCTGTTGCCCATTATCTTCCTGGTCAACAGGAACAATAAAATTCTCGTCAAATGTTTTAAAAACAAAATCAATATCACATTTGATGTCAGGAAAATGCTTTTTTAAAACCAATTCAATGAGCACTCTTCCATAATCATTCCATACTAGACCAGCGCTTGCAAATTTAATTCCATTTGTACGTTTCTTGTCAAATCCTAATTGATGATGGTCATATTTTCCACCACCAATATCAACACATATACTACATTGCATCAGTAAATCATTTTTGCGTGTACGCAGTATTTGTATTGGTACATTAGAATAAAGCAAGTAGTAATACAAGCACAAAGTAGCACAGGCAAATACATCATCGACATGAAAAATGCCGTTATGAGTACCAATGACTAAGCTACACCGATTTTTTTGGGGTTTCAAAGTATCCAAGACTTTCATAATATCCCTCCATAAAGACATGTGAATAATGTTACAAACTAAATTATACCATAAAAGTTTACATAAGTAAACTAAAGAACTTGAAAGTTTAATGATATTGCAGTATAATATACAAATGAAAAGAGGAGAAAAAATGATAAGAAGATATAAAGAAAATGAAATAGATAAACTTGCACAAATACTTAAAAAAGATGGTGTAATTAGTGTTCCAACAGATACAGTTTATGGAGTTTGTGCACGTATGAATTCAGTAGAAGCATATAATAATTTAGTACGTGTTAAGAATAGACCAGAGAATAAATTATTTCCTATTATGTGTGCAGATGAAAATCAGATAAAAAGTATTGCTGTTGTGGATGAGAAAGCTGAAAAAATAATAAGTACATTGCTTCCTGGACCAATTACATTAATATTAAAGAAAAGACCAGAAATACCGAATTATGTTAATAATGGAGGTGCAACTATAGCAGTTAGAATGGCTACTTCAAAAGCTCTAGAGAATTTAATACGAAAAACAGAAAGTCCAGTTTTTATGACAAGTGCTAATCAAAGTGGAGAATCAATAGCTAAGAATTTAGATGAAATAGAGAAATCATGTCCACTTTTAGATGGAATGCTAGAAGGAAATGTGTCATTTGGAGAGGGAAGTACAATAATAGATTGCACATTAGATGAATTACGTATTTTACGTCAAGGTCCAATAACAATGGAGCAAATTATAGAGGCTATAAATAATAAAAAGTAAAAAAGATAATAATATGAATAAAAAGAAATTGTAAAAAAGTTAAATATAAAAATGAGATTATAATTTAAATACTAATTTATAATCTCATTTTTATATTATTTTTTATTTATTAAATTTTAGTTAAGTACAACGAATTATTTTATAATCTATATTTTCTGTCTATATTATGAGGATATTGCAAATATTCTTTATTAAAAGAGTTTACAATTTGCATATATGTTTTATATTTATTATAAAACTGTTTGTGTTCAGCATGTGTATCTGCTAAATACGGATACTTTTCAGTTAATACATTTAAAAACTTATATACACTAATAAATCTTTTATCTAATGCTTTTATAATATCTTCTTTTTCTTCAAGTAATATATCAAAAACAGATATTTCTTTTCTTATAATTAACATCATTCGTAAATATCTTTTTCCAGCTCTCTCAAGCATATAAGGACAATTCATCTGTTTAAAAAATTTAAGATAATTCTCATAAGCTTCTAAAATGTATAAACGATGTTCATCATAAAGTCTTTTTTGTTTAGAACTACCAACTTGAACATAAGCATATAATATTTGATTTGAAGAAACTATTATTTTTGATTTCCTAAATAATTTATAGGTTGTAAATTCATCTTCAAAACTTTTTTTAACTGGAAATTTAACTTTATCAAATAGTTCTTTTTTAAATAGTTTATTCCAAAGTACAACGGTTTTTAAACAAGTATTATGTGAGATTGAATGCAAATTCTCTATGGCTTGCCATGGCAGAAACGTTAGTACTCTTTCATTATTTTGCTTAGGAGGAGTAAAAGAATTCTCAGCTGATACTCTTTCAGGAACTTTTATAAAAGCACATTCAGTTATACTAGCATTATATTTCTCCATTAATTCTAAATGATATTGTATATAATTTAGACTAATAAAATCACTACCATTCATAAAAGTAATATAATCTCCAGTTGCGTATTTAATGCCAAAAGTTTTTAAATCAGATTCAGTTTCAAAATAATTTCTAAATAGCTTTATTCTAGAATCTTTATCTTCAAATTTTCTACATACTGCAAATGAAGAGTCAAGAGACATATTATCAATTAATATAATTTCTAAATTAGGATATGTTTGATACATAATAGATTCTAGACAAGCATGTAATAAGTAATCAGTATTTTTAATTGAAACGATAATAGATACTAAAGGATGACCTTTAAAATCAACTACATTTTCAATATCATTAATATTAAATTCATTTATTTCTTCATTCATATTTTTTCACCCGACCAAATTATATCATTATAAAACTTATACATCAATATTGTGTGTAAATAAATGTAAATACTTGTTAAAATTTGATAAATAGTGTAAAATAGTTAGTACTAATTATAAAGGAGAAACTTTTATATGTACTTAATTATTGGACTTGGAAATCCAGAAGAAGATTATAAAAACACAAGACATAATATGGGATTTGATACTATAAATAAGATAGCTAAAAAGTTAGAAATAAAAATAGATAAAAAGAAATTTAATGGTTTATATAATATAGAAACAATAAATAATGAAAAAGTCGTATTTATTAAACCACAAACTTATATGAATTTAAGTGGAGATTGTATAACCCAGTTTGTAAACTTTTATAAAGTGCCTACCCAAAATATTATTGTTATTTACGATGATTTAGATATTGAAGAAGGGAAAATAAAAATTAGAAAAGCAGGAGGACCAGGTACGCATAATGGTATGAAATCTGTATGTGAAAGATTAAATTCAGAAAAGTTTCCTAGGATTAGAGTAGGAATAGGAAAAAGTAATATAAAACAAGACTTAATAAACTATGTAATTGGATATATGGATAATGAAACAAAAGAAATATTAGATAAAGCAACAGATAAAGCAGCAGAGGCAGTATTTGAAATAATATCAAACGGAATTGATATGGCTATGAATAAATTTAATTAAGGCGGTAAAATGAAAGAATTAATTATAAATGTAGTAGATGAAATAGAAAATATTTTTTTATTAGAAGATGAAGAACTAATTGAAAAATATGAAGAATCTAATTATAAAAAAAGAATAGAAGGAAATATATATATTGGGAAAGTACAAAATACTATTCCAGGACTTCAAGCAGCTTTTATAAATGTTGGAGAAAACAAAAATGCTTTTATTCATTTAAAAGATATATTACCTAAAAATGATTCAAGAATAGATAATGAATTAAATAATATTGAAAATTATAATATTAAAGAATATGTCAAAAATGGTAAACCACTTTTAGTTCAAATAAAAAGAGATGCAACAGCAAAAAAAGGAGCAAGAGCATCTACACATATAAATATTTCAGGTAGGTATTTGGTTTATATGCCAAATTCATCGTTTATTACTGTATCACAAAAAATATTAGATAAAAATGAAAGAGAAAGATTAATAAAAATAGGCTTAGAAATTATCCCAGAAGGAATGGGAGCTATAATAAGAACTTCAGCAGAAGGAAAGAATAAGGAAGAATTAGAAAAAGATTTTAATAGATTATCAGATAAATGGGAAAAAATAGTTTCAACTAATTTCTCTGATGAAGATATTCCAAAACTTATATATAAAACTAATGATTTGTTATATAGATTATTACTTGATTTAGCAGATTTTGATTTAAAAAAAGTAATAGTAAATTCAGAAAAAGTATATAATGATGTTTTAGAAATATTAAAAGATTTAGAGATAAAAAATATAGATATAGAGTTAAAAGATGAAGATTTATCTTATATGTATGATTTAAATAATCAAAAAGAAAAAGCGGAAAATAGAAAAGTTTGGCTTAAATGTGGAGGATTTATAACAATAGACAAGACAGAAGCTTTAACAGCAATAGATGTAAATTCAGGAAAATATATTGGAAAAGAAAACTTAGAAGATACTATATATACTGTAAATAAAGAGGCAAGTATAGAAATAGCAAAGCAACTAAGATTAAGAGATATAGGAGGTATAATAGTAATTGACTATATAGATATGCACAATGATAAAAATAAAGAAAATACAATAAAAATATTGTCAGAGGCAGTAAAAAGTGATAGATCAAAAGTTCAAATAGAAGGTTTTACTAAACTTAATTTATTAGAAATAACTAGAAAACATATTTGTAGCAAATAATTTTATATTTAGAGGGTGATAAAGAAATGAATGTTGGTTTTGTGTCATTAGGATGTAGCAAAAATTTAGTAGATACAGAAATGTGTATTGGATTATTAAAAGAGAAGAAAATGAATATTGTAAATAACCCAGAAAGTGCAGATATTATTATTGTAAATACTTGTGGTTTTATAGAAACAGCAAAAGAGGAAGCGATAAATACTTTATTTGAAATGGCTGAATATAAAAATAGCGGAAAATGTAAATATTTAATTGCTATGGGATGTCTAGTAAAAAGATATAAAGAAGATTTAATAAAAAGTATGCCAGAAGTAGACTTATTTATTAGTACAGATGAATATGAAATAATATGGCAAAAAATAAATGATCTTATTAAATATGAAGAAAACAAAAAAAATATTGCTTTAGAATATAATAAAAGGGTAATTACAACAGGAAAGAAAAAGGCGTATTTGAAAATTGCAGAAGGATGTAGCAATAAATGTACATATTGTGCAATACCATATATTAGAGGAAAGTATATAAGCAGAAAAATTGAAGATATATTAGAAGAAGCAGAAATACTTGCCAAAAATGGAGTAGAGGAATTAATCGTTATAGCTCAGGATACGACTAAATATGGAGTTGATTTATATGGAGAGTCAAAACTTTCAGAATTATTAAAAAAGCTATGTAGGATAAATGGTTTTAAATGGATCAGATTTTTATATGCTTATCCAGAAAGCATAACTGATGAATTAATAGAAGTTGTTAAAAAAGAGAATAAAATTTGTAAGTATTTTGATATTCCAATTCAACATTATTCAGATAAAGTTTTAAAAAGAATGAACAGAAAAAGTGATGGAAAAAGCATTGAAAAATTATTAGAAAAAATAAGAAAAGAAATTCCAGATGTAATAATTAGAACTAGTCTTATAGTTGGATTTCCAGGTGAAACAGAAGAAGACTTTTTTGAATTGTATGAGTTTGTACATAGAACAAAATTTGATAAATTAGGGGTATTTATGTATTCAAAAGAAGATAATACTCCAGCTGCAAGACTAAAAGACCAAGTTCATTATATGACAAAAAGAAGTAGAAGAAATAAAATTATGGAGCTACAACAAAAAATTTCTAAGATAAAGTTAGAAGATAATATTGGAAAAGAATTTGAAGCAATTATAGATGATGTAACAGATGATAATAAATATTATATTGGCAGAACTTATATGGATATGCTTGATGAAGATGGTGTAGTATTTATTAAAAAAACAGAAGATAATTTACAAGATAAGTTTGTAAACGTAAAAATAACAGAAGTATTAAATTATGATTTAGTAGGTGAAATAATAAAAATACAAGAGTAGTTCTTGTATTTTTATTATTTATACATATTTATTGAAAATTTATAGTTTAATAATACTTTTATAAGAATAAATCACATAATAATAATATTGACAAATGTAATATAATAATAACAAAAGGAGTTGATGTTTATGACTATTTCAGTAAGATTAAGTGATAAAGATACAGATAAAAAAACTAGATAAGCATATATCAGCTTTAATAATTGGTTGGTTAGAAAAAAATATACAAGGTTGTCAAAATCCAAGATTACATGGAAAAGGGCTTGTGGAAGATAAATCAGGATGGTGGAAATATAGAATAGGAGATTATAGGGTAATATGTGAAATACAAGATGAAAAAGTAATAGTTCTAGTTTTAGAGATTGGACATAGAAGAGAAAGATATAAATAATAAATATAAAAAAACCTTGATTTCTCAAGGTTTTTTAATTTTATTATTATAAATCTCTCTCAATTTCAGATTTTCTGCTATTATGTTCTGATTCTACTATTTCTACTTCAGATAACTCTTCTGGAGAAACTTCAAATTTATCTTTGTTTTTAGGTATTGGGTTTGTAGAGACTTCTAAATCCTGTATGTTTTTAGTTGCAGTTCTGAAAGCTTCTTCTATACTTTCAGCTTGGGTTATAGAGTATCCAGCTTCTTCAGCAATAGAACTCTTATATTTAGAAAACTCTTTTGAATCATCATCTAAATACTCATCTCCCATAATAGAAGTACTATCAGTATTTAATACTGATAATAATGCAGTATTAGATAATCTACTAAAAATATTTCTTATTAAATTAATTATTGGATTTGTATTTATTTTTGGTTCCACCTTAATAATTCACTCCTATTTATATAATTACTATTATAGTATAACATATAAAATCTATAAAATCAAGTATTTACAAGAGTTTTAATAAAGAAAATCATTGACGCTTAATAAAAATATAGGTATAATATGTATATTAAAAGGGAGAAGGCTATGGAATTAGAAAAAGTAGAAGCAATAATAGAATCTATTTTATTTGCAGCAGGTAGAGTAGTAAAGACTTCAGAAATTGCTACTGTTCTTGAATATACAATAGATGATATAGATAAAATAATTCAAAATATGATAACTAAATATAATGAAGAAGCAAGAGGAATAGAAATTATTAAAGTTGATAATGGATATCAAATGGCATCTAAAAAAGAATTTTATGATTATTTATATCCAATATTTGATAGTAGAGTTAAACCTTCATTATCAAACGCTGCTTTAGAAGTATTAGCGATTATTAGCTATAATCCGAAGATAACAAGAGCAGAGATTGATGCTATAAGAGGTGTTAACTCAGATGGAACTATATATAGATTATTAGAATATAATTTAATTGAAGATGCAGGAAAAATTGATGCACCAGGTAAACCAACTGGATATAGAACAACACAAGAATTTTTAAAAATGTTTGGAATATCATCTTTAGATGATTTGCCAGAACTCCCAAAATATAAATTAGATGAAAATGAACAAATAGTAATAGATGAATTTTCAGAAGATGTAGTAAATAAAGAAACTCCCTCTGAGGTATGCCTAGAAGATAAATCAGGAACACAAGAAAAAGATGATTAAGATATTATAAATAAAAGGGAGAGATTAAAAATGGGAAAAAATAAAGAAAATTTTGTTAATCAAATAACAAATATAGAAGAAGACTTTGCAAAATGGTATACTGATATAGTAATAAATGCAGGTCTTGCTGATTATACAGATATCAAAGGTTTTATTGCAATTAAACCTTATGGATATTCAATTTGGGAAAGTATACAAAATTATGAAGATAAAAAATTTAAAGAACATGGAGTAAAAAATATTTCAATGCCAGTTTTAATTCCAGAAAGCTTATTAAATATGGAAAAAGACCATGTTGAAGGGTTTGCACCTGAAGTTGCTTGGGTTACTATTGGTGGTGAAGAAGAATTAGAAGAAAAAATGTGTATAAGACCTACATCAGAAACAATTTTTTCTAAAATGTATTCAAAATGGCTAAATTCATGGAGAGAGTTACCATTTTTATATAATCAATGGTGTAGTGTTTTAAGATGGGAAAAAGAGACAAGACCATTTTTAAGGTCAAGAGAGTTTTTATGGCAAGAAGGTCATACAATTCATGAAACAGAAAAAGAAGCTAAAGATTTTACATTAAGTATGCTTGATGTATATGCAGATACAATTGAAAATTTACTTGCTATTCCAGTATTAAAAGGAAGAAAGACTGAAAAAGAACAATTTGCTGGTGCGCAGGCTACATATACAGTAGAAACTTTAATGCACGATGGTAGGGCACTTCAAGCTGCAACATCACACTATTTTGGTCAAAACTTTTCTAAACCATTTAATATTAAATTTCAAGATAGAGAAGGTAGAGAAGAATTTGCATATCAAACTTCTTGGGGAAGTACTACCAGGTTAATTGGAGCTGTTATTATGGCACATGGTGATAATAGGGGATTAAAACTTCCACCTAGAGTTGCGCCAGTTCAGGCAATTATTGTTCCAATTGCAATGCACAAAGAAGGAGTTAAAGAAAAAGCAGAAGAGTTATACAATAATTTAAGTAAAAAGTTTAGAATGGAGTTAGATGATAGAGAACAATATTCTCCAGGATATAAATTTAATGACTGTGAAATGAGAGGAATTCCTGTTAGAATTGAAATGGGACCAAGAGATATAGAAAATGGTGTAGTAGTACTTGTAAGAAGAGATATCTCAGAAAAAGAAACAATAGGAATAGATAAAGTAGAAAATAGATTAGAAGAATTATTAGAAGAAATACAACAAAATATGTTTAATGAATGTTTGAAAAGAAGAGAGGAAAAAACTACAATAGCATACACATTAGAAGAAATATTAAAAAACCTTGAAGAAAATCAAGGATATGTAAAAACAATGTGGTGTGGAGAAAGAGAATGTGAGGATAAAGTTAAAGAAGTAACAGGTGCTCCATCTAGATGTATTCCTTTTAATCAAGAACATTTATCAGATACTTGTGCAATATGTGGAAAAAAAGCAGAAAAAATGATAGTATGGGGTAGACAATATTAGGATATAATGTAAATACAGAGGATGAATATTAATATGAATAATGAAAGAAAAAGTAATATAATATTATTAATAATTTTAATTATAGTAATTGTATTTGGAGTATTTGCTTATATTAGATATCAAAAAGGAATTCAAAAAACAAATACAGAAACTGATAAATCAAAAGATATAGAATTAACATCTTATACTTATGGTGGAGTTGAAAAGACTTCATATATGAAATATAATGAAGCAGTAGATAAGATGATTAAATTTTATAATGAGTCTGATGGAAAATCTTTAGCTTCTATGAAGGATTTTGCAGCAGAGGCAGTATATGACCATAAAGGAATAAAAGATTTTGATTCTAATTTATATACTTTAGTAACAGATGTATATAACTATAAAGATGATTATTATGCAAATAGTTTAGTTGTAATGTGTTCTACATTATTAAATGAAGAAAATATGCTTATTGAATCAACTAATAAAGGTAAAGTTAAAATGAAACTAAAAGATTTATCAGAGTTAAAACAAGTAGAAGATAGTAAATATTTGTATGAAGCAATTGCTATGATAAATATTGATGATAAGACAAATAAAATAAAAGTGGATGCTAAGACAAGAATTATATTTATTTCTTATGATAAAGGAAAAAGTTTTTATTTACTAAAAACAGAAAGAATAGAATAAATGTAACTTAGATACAATATTTTGCAACTTATGTATGCAGGTATTGTATCTGTTTTTTTGTGTATTATAATTATTATTAGTAGCTACAAAAAAGGAGAGGATAAGAAAAGTGATTGCAAATATAATAGAAAATTCTAATATAGAGGAAACAAAAATAACAATAGAGTGTAATAAAGTAGATAGTCAAATTTTAAAAATATTAGAACTGATTAATAAATCTGATAATAATGATAAAAAAATTATTGGAATATCAAAAGGAGAAACTTATTGTATAGATAAGGATAATATTTTATATTTTGAAACTGTTGATAGAAAAACATTTTGTTATACAGTAGATGGAGTATATGAGATAACACTAAAATTGTATGAAATAGAGGAAAAGTATGAAAATACTGATTATATTAGAATATCAAAATCTAGTATAGCCAATTTAGATAAAATAAAATCTATAAGACCAGATTTTGGAGGTAAGATTTTAGCGACAATGGAAAATAATGAAAAGATATATATTTCAAGACAATATGTACCAATATTAAAGAAAAAATTAGGAATAGGGGGTAAGTAGAATTATGAAGAATATAAAAGATATAATGTATACAATATACCAAATACCAAAATATACATCATATTCTTTTTCAATGAGTATGGTTGTATTTATAATAGTAGGAATGATAGTAGGAATGGAAGCAATGTCAATAAGTATGATAATACAACTATTTATAATATGTATTATAGCAGCTATTTTACAAATGATAGCTTTTACAGATATTTTTATAAAAAAGCTATTATATACAAAGAGACTAGCAATATTTATGTTTCCATTTTTAGTAGTAATAACAGCTTTTGCGGTAAAGTACAATTGGTTTCCAATAGAAAATATAGGATCATGGATTTTATTTATAGGAATATTTGTAACTTGTTTTATTTTAAGTACAATACTTTTCGAAATACATTTTAAAATAACAGGAGATAAATATACAGGAATACTTAATGAATATAAAAGTAGAAAAAATGACTAAATAATTAAAAAATTTAATATTTACAAAAGCCATACTAATATTTAAAGTTAGTATGGCTTTTGTAGTATAAGGTTAGGGAGAAAAATTTTAGCTAACTAATATTAACATTAGTCATTTGACATTAAAGAAAATAAATATATTGGAAAAAGGTAGGAAAAATTATTTTATAGTTCTAAAAAAAATTTATAAAAATATAATA
>JAAWJE010000075.1 GCA_022796725.1 Clostridia bacterium
TATATTAATGATAATGTTAGAGTTCAAAGAAAAGATGATACTTATGAAAAAGAAACATTATCAAATAATGTAATAATAAAAAAAGAAAAAATAAGTGAAAAAGAATTTAAAAAATGCATAGAAAATTCTAAGTCTAAAATTATAAGAGATAGTTATTTATACTTAAATGATGATAGAGTGTCAATAAAAAAATATTATGAAGAATATGAGGGTTTAATTAGAGTAGAAGTTAAGTTTAAGGATGAAACTGAAATGAAACAATATAAAAAAGAAAAATGGATGGGAGAGGAAATTACTAATTCAAAGTTAGCTTATGACAAAGATTTAAGCAAGCTTAAAAAGCAAGAATTTTTAAAGGAAATAAATAAATATATTTTAAATCAAGCTAAAAAATTAATTAAAATGTATAAAGATGGTAAGCTGGGTGGAGAAATAATGCCAGAAGATGCAAACCCTGGACTTGAAAAATCATCAATGGAAAATTATTTATATTTCACTTTACCAATGGCGCTAAATTATCAAAGAAATTCTTATACTTTGTGGAAAAGTGCACTTGATACTTATAATGATATAGATACAAGATTTGTATTTAATCCAAAAGAATGTTTAAATAGAGGATTTGAAGAAGTACAAAAAGCTTTAGTTAAATATAAAATTGCACTTCAAAAACAAAAACAGACAGAAATATGGATTAAGCTATGTCAAACATTTACTGATTTATTTGATGGAGATATAAGAAGAATATTTGAAATTAACGAAAATGATGTAGACAAAATTAGAAATTATATTCAAAAAGAAAATAAGAAGAAATTTCCTTATTTATCTGGAACAAAGATATGCAATTATTGGTTATATGTAATATATCAATATACAGATAGAAAATATAAAAATATTGAGTGTCTAACAGTAGCACCAGATACTCATGTATGTAAGGCTACATATAAGTTAGGACTAATAAACGAAAAAGAGTTTAATTCAAACAATGTGCAGTTAATAGTAATTGATAAATGGCAGAAGTTACTAAAAAATACTGGATATTTTCCAATTGATATACATACTCCATTATGGCTTTGGAGCAGAAATGGTTTTAAAGAAATTAAATAAAAATTTAATAATTGTTTTGAAAATTATAAATTGTGTAATAATAAATATAGTATTACACAATTTTATATTTATAGAGGAGAATTAAAAAATGAAAACTTTTTGGAATATGAATAATAAAGCTAAGTTTGAGCCTTTAGAGGAAAATTTAGAAGCAGATGTATGTATTATAGGAGGAGGAATTACAGGAATTTCTACTGGATATTACTTATCTAAAGAAGGAAAAAAGGTTGTAATTTTAGAAAAAGATACTATATGCTCACATACAAGCAGCGGAAGTACTGCTAAAGTTACAAGTCAGCATGGATTAATTTATAAATATTTATATGACTCTAAAGGAAAAGAATTTGCTAAAAAATATTTTGAAGCTAATAATAATGCAATAGAAAATATTGAGAAGATAATAAATGAAGAAAATATAAAATGTAATTTTGAAAGAAAAAGCGCATTTGTATATACAGAAACAGAAAAAGAAGTAGAAAAAATAAAAGATGAGGTAGAAGTAGCTAAAAAATTAGGAATTGATGCAGAATATACTAATAAGATAGATATTAATATAGATATATTAGGAGCAATAGAATTTAAAAATCAAGCACAATTTGATATTTCAAAGTATGTAAATGGATTATCAGATAAAATATTAATAAATGGTGGTAAAATATTTGAAAATTCAAAAGCTATTGATTTAGAAGAAAAGAATAAAAAGTATATTATTAGTACAGATAAAGGAAGTATTACTGCAAAAGATGTTGTAATTGCTACTAGATATCCTGTAATAACTTTTCCAGGATATTATTTTATGAAAATGTATCAATCTACATCTTATGCAATAGTATTTGATACAAAGACAGATATTAATACAAATGGTTTTTTTATAAATTCAGAAATTCCTCAAATTTCTTTTAGAAGTATAGATAATGAGAGAAAAAATCTTTTATTAGTTGTTGGATATGATTATAAAACAGGAGATGAAATAAATGGAAATCCTTTTGAATATTTAGAAGCAAGAGTAAAAAGAATGTATCCAAATTCAGAAAAAATAATTTCTTGGACTGCTGAGGATTGTATTAGTTTGGATAAAATACCTTATATAGGAGAATTTTCTAAAATTATGAGTAATATATATGTAGCAACAGGATTTAATAAATGGGGAGTAACGAGTTCAAATGTAGCAGCTAATATAATTTCTGATAAAATTATTGGAAGAAAAAATGAATATGAAGAAGTTTTCAAAAGTTCTAGACTTGAGATGATAAAAAATAAAGATGAAATGATGAATATGGTAAAAGAAGCGGGAGATAGCATTGTTTTAAAAAGAATTAAAGATAAAGAAACACCAACTTGTACACATTTGGGATGTAAGTTATCTTGGAATGAGATAGAAGAAACTTGGGACTGCCCATGTCATGGTTCAAGATTTACAAAAGATGGAGAAGTAATAGAATCACCAGCATTAAAGAATTTATAAGTTTTTTTGGCATATATATCTATTGTTATATATTATAATTAATGATAAGATTAAAATAAGAATATTTTATTTTAAGAGGTATTTGATATGGGGAGAAATAAAAAAATAATAATAGGTTTATGTACTCTGTTAATAATCATAGGAGCTTTAGCAGGATTATTTTATGTAAGAAAAAATTATAATAAAAAAGAAATAGCTTTTGATAATACTAATAATAAAATAGTAGAAAAAGAAAATACAAATATAGAAAAGAATAATACAATTAATTCTACTAAACAAGATGTAGTAGTAGAAAAAGTAGCCAGTTCTTCAAAGAAAAAAAAGAAGGAGCTATTTCAAGATTATTATAAAAAAGCAGAAAAGTTAATGAAAAAAATGACACTAGAAGAAAAAGTTAGTCAAATGTTTATGGTTAGATATCCTGGAAAAGGAGCAGTTACAGAAATAAAAAAATATAGACCAGGAGGATATGTTTTATTTGCACAAGATTTTAAAAATGAGACTAAAAAAAGTATGAAAAAGAAACTTGCTAATTGTCAAAAAGCTAGTAAAATTCCACTTGCACTAAGTGTTGATGAAGAAGGTGGAACAGTAGTAAGAATTAGTAAATATAAAGCGTTTAGAAAAAAGAAATTTGATTCTCCACAAAGTTTATATAAAAAAGGTGGAATGAATCTAATACTTAAAGATTCAACTGAAAAATCTAAATTACTAAAAAGTGTAGGAATAAATATGAACTTAGCTCCAGTAGCAGATGCACCAACTAAATCTAAATCTTTTATTTATAAAAGGACTTTTGGAAAATCAGCAAGCAAAACGGCAACATATATATCAAAAGTTGTAAAAAATATGAAGAAAGATAAAATGGTTTCTTGTTTAAAACATTTTCCAGGCTATGGAGATAATGTAGATACTCATACAGGAATAGCAATTGATAAAAGAAGTTATAGCAAATTTAAAAAGTATGATTTTTTACCATTTAAAGCAGGAATACAAGCAGGAGCTCCAACTGTATTAGTAAGTCATAATATTGTTAAATGTATGGATAAAAATAAACCAGCTTCTTTATCTAAAAATGTACATAAAATTTTAAGAGAAGATTTAAAGTTTTCAGGAATAATAATTACTGATGACTTAGCAATGAAAGCAGTAAAAAAATATGTAGATAATGGTCAAGCAGCAGTTCAAGCAGTACTTGCTGGAAATGATATGATAATATCTTCTGACTTTAAAAATCAAAGAAATGAAGTAATAAGAGCAGTAAAGAAGGGAAAAATTAAAAAGAAAACAATTGATACAGCAGTAAAAAGAATACTTGCCTGGAAATATGCTTATAAAATAATAAAATAAAATTTAGGAATTTAGATAGATATTATCTAAGTTCCTTATTTTTGCATAAAATGAATAAACCCTCACTTGACTTTAAGTCAAAGAGGGTTTTCGTAGGGTTACTTATTTATATGCCTTTGTGTATTGTTTATTTGTATTCGATTCTGTCTTCATATTCATGAACTGTAATTTTTATTGTTTCTCCTACACCATAAGCTTTTGATCTGATGACAGTACGCTCTGTGCCATCATCAAGCACAAAAGTTATAAAGTAATCTTAGTAACCATTGCTGTTAGCCAGCTGCGAATATAGGTTGTACATACTATAATCTTTCTTCATAAGGTACATACTTGCTGTGTTTTGGTATGCAACATTCTTATGGTAAGAACCAATTTCGCATTTTGTAACCTGGACTTCAATTTCTGTTTTTTCATAAGATTCAGAGCACCCAGCTGTGAAAGTAATAACTACCAGAATAAGTAAAGCAATATAAAACTTTTTTGCCATTATAAGTCCCTCCCGTAATAACTTTCTGAAGGACTATGCCTTCAAAAAGTAAGCTTTTTCAAAGGCATATAAATAAATAAATATTAATATAATTATACCATAATTTACATAAAATAGCAAATTAATAAAAGTATTAAAATAGTAGAAAAAAAATATAAATTGTGATACATTAGATAAAAATAATAAATAAAATAACCAATAATATAGATAATATAAGTAGGAGGAAAATTAATGGAAAAATTAATTGTTATTGACCGGAAACAGTATTGTAAATAGAGCTTTTTATGGAATTATGGGAGGCAAGATGTTACAAACTGCAGATGGAACATATACAAATGCAGTATATGGATTTTTAGCAATAATGTTTAAAGAACTTGAAGAATTGAAACCAGAATATATTGCAGTAGCATTTGATTTAAAAGCGCCAACAGCAAGACATTTAATGTATGAAGGATATAAAGCAACAAGAAAAGGAATGCCAGAAGAACTTGCAAAACAAATGCCAATACTTAAAAAAGTCCTTCATTCTATGAATATAGATATAATTGAAATGGAAGGATATGAGGCAGATGATATTTTAGGAACTTTAGCTAAAAAAGGTGAGGAAAAAGGAATAGAAGTAATACTTCTTACAGGAGATAGAGATTCTTTTCAGCTTGCAACTGATAATGTAAAAATATATATTCCAAGAACTAAAGCAGGAAAAACAGAAACTGAAATATATGATAGAGCAAAAGTTATAGAAGAATATGGAGTAGAGCCAGTTCAGATGATTGAAGTAAAAGGTCTTATGGGAGATACTTCAGATAACATCCCAGGAGTACCAGGAATAGGAGAAAAAACAGCACTTTCTATAATAAAAGAATATGGAAATATTGATAATTTATATGAAAAGATTGAAACAAATACAGATAATTTAAAAGGAAAGCAAAGAGAAAAAATTGTTTGTAATAAAGACTTAGCAATATTATCAAGAACACTTGGAACTATAAATGTAGATGTACCAATTGAAAAAGAAATAGAAGATTTTAAAAGAAAAGAATGGAATAAACAAGAAGTATTATCAATATTTGAAGAATTAAGATTTAATAGATATATAGAAAGATTTAAGCTAAAAGATAATAATGAATTAAGTAGTAATGAAAGTGAAGTTAAAAATAAATATGAAATAGTAGAAGTAAAAGATAAAGCAGAACTAAAAAAAATATTAGAAAAATTAAAAAAAGAAGAAAAAATATTTTTCTACACGGAATATATCGAAGATGAAAGATCTCGTATTAATAAGAAAGTAAAAAGTATAAGTATATCAGATTTAGAAGAAAATAAGGTATATTATTGTATTATAGATGAAATAAGATTAGATAATTTTAAAGAAATATTTGAGAATAAAAATGTTTTAAAATGTAGTAATGAACTTAAAACATTATATATAGTATTAAAAGAGAATAATATTTTTCCAGAAAATTTTATGTTTGATGTAAAAATAGCAGGATATTTATTAAATTCGACAACAAATCTTTATACTATAAAAGATTTAGTAAAAACTTATTTAGATGAAAATATAGATGATTATGTATCAGAAAAAGAAGAAAAACAAGAGCAGATGAATCTGTTTGAAAGCAATATAAATGATAAAGAAGAAAATAAAAAAATAGATGAAATATCAATTGCTAAAGCATATTTTATTTCAAGATTATATAAAGTACTAATAGAAGAATTAAAAAAGCATGGAATGTATGAACTTTTTTTAGATGTAGAAATGCCTGTTATGGAAGTGCTAGCAGATATGCAATATGAAGGTATATATGTAGAAAAGCAAGAATTAATTGATTTTGGACTTGACTTAAAAGCAGGACTTGAAAAATTAACAGAAGAAATATATAACTTAGCAGGAGAAACTTTTAACATAAATTCACCAAAACAGCTTGGAGAATTGTTATTTGAAAAATTAGGTTTAACAATTGTAAAAAAGACAAAAAGTGGATATTCAACTGATGTTGATACTTTAGAAAAAATAAAATCTGAACACCCAATTATTGATAAAATATTAGATTATAGACAACTTATGAAATTAAATTCAACTTATGTAGATGGGATGCTTCCATGTATAAATAAATATACAAATAGGATACATTCTAGTTTTCATCAAACAGTAACTGCAACAGGAAGGATAAGTTCAACAGAACCAAATCTTCAAAATATACCAACTAGAATAGAACATGGAAAGTTGCTTAGAAAAGTGTTTAAACCTGAAAAAGGAAAAGTATTTGTAGATGCTGATTACTCACAGATTGAACTTAGACTTTTAGCACATATTTCAGAAGATGAAGCTATGGTAGAGGCTTTTAATAATAATGAGGATATTCATAAACAGGCTGCATCTAGAGTATTTGGAGTTCCTATGGAAGAAGTTACAAAAGAACTAAGAAGCAGGGCAAAAGCGGTTAACTTTGGTATTGTATATGGAATAAGTGATTTTGGTTTAGCAGAACAAATTGGAGCTTCAAGAAAAGAAGCTAAAAATTATATAGAGCAATATTTAGAAAAATATAATGGAATAAAGAATTTTATGACACAAATAATTGATGATACTAAAGAAAAAGGATATGTAGAGACAGTATATCATAGAAGAAGATATGTTCCAGAACTTAATGCTAAAAATTATATGGTAAGAAAGTTTGGAGAAAGAGTAGCTATGAATACTCCAATTCAAGGAACAGCAGCAGATATAATGAAAGTTGCTATGATAAATGTTTATAAAGAACTAAAGAAACGTAAATTAAATTCAAAGATAATACTTCAAATTCATGATGAATTATTAATAGAAACTGATAAAACAGAACTTGAAGAAGTAACAGAACTATTAGTTAGAAATATGGAAGATGTAATTAAATTAAAAGTTCCTTTAAAAGCGGATGTTTCTGTTGCAGAGAATTGGTATGAAGCTAAGTAATAATTAAAAGTATTAGTTTTTGAATATAAGGAGATTTTATATATTGAAAAAAATAAAGTTAATGATAATAATTCCTATTATAGTTTTAATTTTAGTAATAATTGGAACAGTAGTTGGATATTATATATTAAGACAATTATATCCAAAAGGATATTCAGAATATGTTGAAAAATATTCTAAAAAATATAATGTAGATTCAAAATTGATATATGCAATAATAAAAGAAGAAAGTAATTTTAATAAGGATGCAAATTCACACAAAGATGCAATTGGGCTTATGCAACTAGTACAAAATACAGCAGACGAAGTTGGAAGTAAAATAGGGATTGAAGATATAAATTTAAATAATCCTGAAACAAATATAGAGATAGGAACAAAATATATATCAGATTTAATAATAAAATATAATGGAAGTGTAAAACTAGCAGTAGTAGCATATAATGCTGGAATAGGAAATGTAGATAGATGGATTAAACAAAAAATAATAAATGAAGATGGAAGTAATATGGAAAAAGTGCCATTTAAAGAAACAAACATGTATTTAAGAAAAGTACTTAGAACATATAACTTATATAAAAAGTTATATTAATTATATATTTTGAAAGGCAGATAAATGATTTTTTATATTAGTATATTTATTCTTATAATATTTTTAATTTATACAAATGCTCTTACAGATGCTCCAAATGCTATATCAACAGTAGTTGGTACTAAGGTGCTTAAATTTAAGGATGCAGCTTTTATTAGTGCTATATTCAATCTAATTGGAATTATAGTAATGAGTATTTTAAATTTTTCAGTTGCTGATTTTATATTCTCAATGATAGATATGTCAAATAAAATTCAGGGGCTTTCTATAATATTTTCAGCAATACTTTCGACAATAGTATTTTCAAATGTTGCACTTTTATTTGGAATACCGACTAGTGAGACTCATTCACTTATTGCTGGAATAACAGGAGCACTTATTGCTTGCAAGAAAATTGATGCTATAAGTATAAAAGAATGGGAACAAATTATTATAGGGCTTGTAATTTCAATAATAGGAACATATATAGTTACTAAAATGATAAATATTGTTTCTAAAAAATATATTAAAAATAATATTAGTGATAGTATAAAAAGAAAGCTTCAAATATTATCTAGTGCAGGTGTGTCTTTTATGCATGGTGCACAGGATGGTCAGAAATTTATAGGAGTAATAATTGCATATCAAATGCTTATTAGAAATGAGGCTATAGTACAAAGCGTATCACCAGAAAATTATTTTTGGGTAATTGTTCTAGTAAGTGTTGTTATGTTTGTTGGAGTTGCAACAGGAGGAAGAAAAATAGTAGAAACTTTAGGAAATGATATAACAGAGCTTAATTATGATGATGCATTAGTAAGTGATTTTTCTTCAATTCTTATATTACTTATATCAAGTTTAAATGGAATTCCTATAAGTACTAGTCATGTAAAAACTGTATCTATTTTTGGAGCAGTAGATAAGGATAAAAAAGTTAATTTTGGAAAGGTGTCAGATATTTTTAAAGCTTGGATTTATACATTTCCAATATGTATTTTAATTGCTTATGTATGTATGAAAGGTTTAATGTTTATAATGTAAAGTTTATAGAAAAAAGGAATTAATAAATTATGAAAAATATAAAATTAGTATCAGATTTAGAAAATGAATATCAAAAAATTAAAAAATTGACTAATGTAAAGTATGAAAATTATATTGAAAATCTTTTAGATGAAGCAGAGAAAGAATTAGATAATCCAAATACAAAATATTTAACACATGAAGAAGTATTTTCAAGTGTAAGGAGAATAATAAAATAATATATCTATTTCATTTGTTAAAATAAGAAATAGATAATAAGGAGTTAGTAGATAATGCTAACTCTTTTTATATATAAATTGTAAAATTATATAAGTTATGCTAGAATATAAAAAATTAATAATATAATAAGATAAAGTATTTTTTATATGTGGAGAAAAAAATGAAAAGAATATTATTTACAGGAGGAGCGGGAGCAGGTAAAACAAGTACAATTGAATATGTTAAAAATTATTATGAAAGTAAAGGATTTGATGTATTTATAATAAATGAAGTTCCAACAATGCTCTTAAACAATGGTTTTAATTCTAAAAAATGTGGTAAATTAGAGTTTTTAGAATTGATTACAAAGATTGAATTATACTTAAGAGATGTTTTAGAAAAAGAAACAGAAAAATCATTAAATAAAAATAAAATTATGCTTATTGATAAATGTCCAGTAGATAATATGGCTTTTATTAAAAGAGAAGAACTAGATAAAATGTTAGAAAAATTAAATACTTCATACTACGAAATTATAAATTCTTTTGACTTAATAATACATTTAGAAACAATTGCAAAAGATTATCCAGAACTATATACAAATGAAAATAATAAAAACAGAACATTAGATAAAGAATTAGCAGTAAGTAGAAATAACAGATTACTAGAAGCATATAAAGAAAGTAATAAAAGAGTAATTATTAAAGTATATAAAGATATAAAAGATAAACAGGAAAGAGTTATAGACGAAATTGAAAAAGTGTTAAAAGAGGGGTAAAAATTTATGAGTAATAAGCCAATAAACACATTATTTATGCTAATGTCATTAGATGGAAAAATAAGTAGTGGTGATAGTGATAATTTAGATACTGATAAAGATTGGTGTAAAATTGATGGAGTAAAAGAAGGATTACATCAATATTATGAAATAGAACAAACAACGGATTGGTATTCTTTAAATACTGGTAGAGTAATGGCCAAAATAGGTGTAAATAATAGAAAAGAAAAACCTAAAAAAGTAGATGTTAGATTTGTAATAATAGACAGAAAACCACATCTAAATAAAAATGGAATAGAATATCTTTGCAATTGGACAGAAAAGACTTTTATAGTAACAGATAATAAAAATCATCCTGCATATAACTTATTAGATAAATTGGATAATTTAGAAATAATATATTATGAAAATATAGATTTAGTAGAATTAATGGAAGATTTAAAAAATAAATATGATGTAGAAAAATTAACTATTCAATCAGGTGGAACATTAAATGGAGAATTCTTAAGAAATAATTTAATTGACTATGTAAATATTGTAGTTGCTCCTCTTTTAGTAGGAGGAAGCAAAACTTCTACACTAATAGATGGGGAAGCAATTACAAAGTCAGAGGAGCTGAGTAAACTTAAAGCACTTAAATTAATTGAATGTAATGTACTTAAAAATTCGTATATTCAATTAAAATATGAAGTAATGAAGTAGAAAACATAGGAGAAAATAAATGAAACAAGAGAAATATGGATTTTTCCAAGCATTTAAAGACTTATTTATATATTCAAAAGAGAATAAAAATAGATATATTTTAGGAATAATATTTATGTTACTATTTGTAATAACATCTATGGTATATACAACAATGAATTCAAAGCTAATAGCTAATATAATGAGTTTAAATTTAGATAAGGCAATCAAGCTAGTAATAATATGTGGATTACTTAGAATATTTTCGATAACATTTTGTCATAATCAATATAGAAAAATTGTAATTCGTGAAGGAGAAAATATTTCTGCAAGTATTCAAAAAAAGATATATGCTAAAGTTCTTGACTTATCAATGACATCTTTTGAAAATATGAAATCAGGAAAGATATTTACTACAATAAAAGCATCAGATAGCGAGATGATGAGAACGATAAGTGCATTATTACAAGAAAGTGCTTATGTAGCAACTTCAGTAGTAATGCTATTTGTAATATTCTTTATAGACTGGAAAATTGGATTAGGAGTAACTATAATTTCTGTACTAAGTTTATTTTTATTTAAGATACAATTAAATAAATCAAAAAAGTATTTGCATGATGAATTTGAATATTCAGATAGTTATTCTACTTTAGTAAATGAAACAACAAAGGGATTAAGAGAAATTAAGGCACTAGATTTAAAAAGTAAATGTTATAACATATTTAAAAAGGATATAGATAAATTAAAAAATATAAGAATTACAAGAAGATTATTAGGAAAAAATGTAAATACTGCAAAATGGACAATCAGAATTATAGGAGATTCTATAATTTTATTATACATTATTGAAAAATTAAAAATTTCTGCAATTAGTATTGAAACTGCAATGTTACTTATTACATATATGACTAATATAGTTGATGATGTATTTCATAGAATTATTGAACATGATTTTGGAATTTCCGAGTTTACAGCAAATATGAAGAGAATAAAATCATTATTAGAAGATGATAAATTAGAAAAAGAAAAATTTGGTACAATGAATTATGACAAAATAAATGGAAATGTAGAATTTAAGAATGTTACGTTTGGATATAAGAATGATAAAATATTGAATAACATTTCCTTTTCTATAAAACCAAATATTAAGAATGCTTTTATAGGAATGAGTGGAAGTGGTAAAACTACAATATTTAAACTTCTATTAAGGCAATATGATAATTATGATGGACAAATTTTAATAGACAGTCATGATATTAAGGATTTCTCAGAGAAAAGTTTAAGAAATGCAATTTCAATTGTAAATCAAGAACCAATATTATTTAATATGAGTATAAAAGAAAATTTATTAATGGTAAACCCAGAAGCAACTGATAAGCAAATAAAGGATGCTTGTAAACTTGCGAATATAGATGACTTTATAGAAACACTTCCAAATAAATATAATGAAATTGTATTAGAAAATAATAGTAATTTATCAGTAGGTCAAAAACAAAGATTAGCAATTGCAAGAGTGATTTTAAAAAATACTCCAATAATTTTATTTGATGAAGTAACAAGTGCATTAGATAAAAATAGCAAAAAAGAAATCGAGAAAACTATAAATGAACTTTCAAAAGTAAAAACTGTTATAGTGATTGCACATACACTAGACAGTATAGAAAACTTTGAAAATATTATAGCAATAAAAAATGGAACAATAATTGAATCTGGTAGTCATAGTGATTTAATTGGAAAAAAAGGAATGTATTATAATCTTGTTAGTTTATAATAATTAGATAAAAATATAAAATTAATGTTTTAGATTACTTATATATTGAGTTATAATATTTAGAATGTTAATTTTATTTTTTTCTTTATTTTTTTAAAATTATATGATAGAATGCAATTAAATTTATAATTAGGAGGGATAATTATGGAACTAAAAAAATGTCCTCGTTGTGGAAATTTTTATAATTCAGAACTATATGTATGCCAAGATTGCAAGACTAATGAAAACTTAGATGTTTATAAATTAAAAGGATATATTGAACAATATGGGATTAATAATTCTGCTGAAGAAATGTCAATAAAGACAGGAATAAATATGAAAAATATTAATAGATATTTGCAATGTTCAGAAAATTATGGAATAGAAGTAGAAGATTATAAAAGAGATTCAGAATTTTAATAAATATTCATAGGAGGAATATATGGACAAAAGTGTGTTTGACGTATTAGAAGAGAGAGGATATGTAGAGCAATTAACACATCCAGAAGAGATAAAAGAATTATTCAAAAAAGAGAGAGTACCTTTTTATATAGGAATAGATCCAACAGCAGATAGTCTTCATGTTGGACATTTTATATCACTTATGGTTGCATCTCACATGCAAAAATGTGGACATAAACCAATAATATTAGTAGGTGGTGGTACAGCAATAATTGGAGACCCTTCAGGAAAAACTGATATGAGAAAAATGCTTACAATAGAAGACATAGATCATAATGTTGAATGTATAAAAAAACAAGCTTCAAGATTTTTAAGTTTTGAAGGAGAAAATGCAGCAATAATAGTAAATAATGGAGATTGGCTTCGAGATTTAAATTATTTAGATTTTATGAGAAATGTAGGAGTACATTTTTCAATTAATAAAATGCTTGCAGCAGAATGTTATAAAAATAGATTAGAACAAGGTTTAACATTTTTTGAACTTGGATATATGCTTATGCAATCTTATGATTTCTTATATTTACATGATCATTATGGTTGTAAATTGCAAATGGGAGGAAACGACCAATGGTCTAATATCATAGGAGGAGTAGAACTTATTAGAAAAATAGGAAATGATGATTCTTATGGTTTTACATTTAAACTTCTTACAACAAAAGAAGGTAAGAAAATGGGAAAGACAGAAAAAGGAGCTTTATGGCTAGATGCAGAAAAAACATCACCTTATGAATTTTATCAGTACTGGAGAAATGTTGGTGATGAAGACATAGAAAATGTAATGAACTTATTAACTTTTATGCCAATAGAAAAAATAAAAGAGCTAACTAAGTATAAAGATGAAAGAATAAATGAAGCTAAAAAAATAGCAGCTTTTGAAATAACAAAATTAGTACATGGAGAAGAAGAAGCAAAAAAGGCAGAAGATGCTACAAATGCACTATTTGAAGGAAAAGGAAATTTAGAGAATATCCCTACTGTGGAGATTGAAAGTAAAGATATTTCAGTAGTTGATGCTTTAGTTATTTCTAAAATTGCACCATCAAAAGGACAAGCTAAAACATTAGTTATGCAAGGTTCAGTATCTATAAATGATAAAAAGGTAGAAGATATAAATTATAAATTAGTAGATGAATTTGGTGATGGATATGCAATATTAAAAAAAGGAAAAAAAGTATTTTATAAATTAATATTAAAAAATTAATAAAAAATAATTAGGCTTAAACAATATTTATTATAATAGTTTAAGCTTTTTGTTTTATTGTATTGTAAAAAAATAATAAAATAAATATAATATTTATGAAAGGGAAAAAAATGGATTTTCAAATATTATATGCAATTAATAAATTGCATAATGACATATTAGATAAGATAATGATAACTATAACAAGTTTAGTAAATTCAGGTTTTATATGGATATTAATTTCTATTATTTTAATTTTTATAAAAAAGACAAGAAAATGTGGTATTTTAATTTTGATTTCAATGTTTATAGGACTTGTAATCGGAAATGGGATATTAAAAAATATAATTGCAAGAGATAGACCTTGCTGGATAGATAAAAGTATAAAATTATTAATAGAAAGTCCAAAAGATTATTCTTTCCCATCTGGTCATACAATGGTGTCTTTTGAGGCAGCAGTAATGATTTGGTTGCATAATAAAAAACTTGGAATAATACCAATAGGATTTGCAACATTTGTAGCTTTTTCAAGAATGTATTTATTTGTACATTTTCCAACCGATATTATTGCGGGAATGATTTTAGGAATATCTATATCTTTAGGTGTATATTTTGTAGATAAAAGATATAATAATAAAAGAAATTTAATTACTTAAATAAAAATATAATTATGAAGGTGAAATAAATGATAAAAAATAATAAAGGTATAACATTAGTAGCATTAATAGTTACAGTAGTAGTACTTGCCATACTTGCTGGAATAACTATGAAAATGGCAATTGGAAATAAAGGGATAATTAATACAACAAAAGAAGGAACTAAAACAGCAGAAGTTTCGACAGAACTAGAACAATTAAATACAATAGTTACTCAGAGCTTAAATGAAGCTGTAATAGATGGATATGGTTCTATTCTTACAATGAAGAATTTATATAATGCTACTAAAGATGTAAATGGATTTAATGATGATGGAACTCTAAAAGTAGGTGTTCAAAAAGAAAATGATGGAATAAAATTTATTTTTAAAAATTCAATGAGAATGTATTATATATCAAAAGATGGAAAAATAGATGAGAATTATACAAATTTAAAATCTTTAGATGAAATAAAAGATGAATTTAAAGATATTACAAATGTAGATATGATAGAAGAATAAATAAAGTATTGAAAAAAATATATGTATATAATATAATGTTTCAAAATAAAACAAAAAATGAGGGGTATATTGCTTGAAGAAAAATATAAAAGATTATAATTTAGAAGACCTGAAAAACTTATTTATAGAAATGGATGAAAAATCATTTAGAGCAGAGCAAGTTTTTAAATGGATATATGTAGAAAATGTAAATTCATTTTCAGAAATGACTAATTTATCTAAAGATCTTAGAGAAAAATTAGATAAGGAATTTACATTTAATAACTTTAATATAATCAAAAAATTAGAAGCAAAAGATGGAACAAAAAAATATTTATTTGATATTTTAGATGGAAATGCAATAGAAACAGTACTTATGGAATATAAACATGGATTTTCAATTTGTGTATCATCGCAAGTAGGTTGCAAAATGGGATGTAAGTTTTGTGCTTCTACAGGAATTCCTTATATTAGAAATTTAACATCTGGTGAGATTGTAGAACAAATATTAGCAGTAGAAAGAGATGCTTCAGTAAAAATATCAAATATTGTTTTTATGGGAATAGGAGAGCCTCTTGATAACTATGACAATGTTATAAAAGCAATAAGGATTATTAATAATCAAAAAGGATTAAATATTGGAGCAAGACATATTAGTATATCAACAAGTGGAATAGTTCCAAGAATATATAAACTTGCCGAAGAGAATATTCAATGTACATTATCAATTTCACTACATAGTGCCGATAATGACAAAAGAAGTGAAATGATGCCAGTAAATAATGCATATAATATACAAGAGTTAATAAAAGCTTGCAAAGATTATATAAAAATTACAAATAGAAGAGTTTCATTTGAATATGCTCTTGCCAAAGATAATAATGATAATTTAGAAGATGCAAAAAAACTAGCAAATCTTTTAAAAGGTATGTTATGTCATGTCAATTTAATTCCAATAAATAAAATAGATAATGGGAGATATAATAAAAGTACAAATGAAAATATAATTAAATTTAGGGATTTTTTAAATGACAGAGGTATAGTAGCAACAATTAGAAGAGAGTTGGGTTCAGATATAGATGCTGCATGTGGTCAGCTTCGCAGACAGAACTTAAAATAGGAGAGTATTTAATGAAGGTTTTTACAAAATCAGATATAGGTATGACAAGAACAATGAATCAGGATAGTTATTCTGTATCAAATGAAGAAAATTATAAATTGTATATATTAGCAGATGGCATGGGAGGTTATAAAGGTGGAGAGATTGCAAGTCAAGTTGCAGTTACAGCTATTGAAAAATATATTAAAGAAAAATT
>JAAWJE010000070.1 GCA_022796725.1 Clostridia bacterium
CTCCAAATTTTCTATTTTATATTATAGTTATTGATTACATTTTATTCTTTATTAATTAAACTTTCATAAATTTTAATTATCTTATGATAATAATTTTCTCTATTAAACTCTTTAATTGCATTTTCTTTTGCACTTCTTCCAAGTTTCATAGCTAACTTATTATCATCATTAAACAATACATTCATTTTTTTAGATAAATCTTCTATACTATTATATTTAAACAATAATCCTGTTTTATTATCTTTTACTAATTCTGCTATTCCAGCAATATTTGAACCTATTACTGGCTTTCCAATTGTTAAAGTCTCAAGTATTGAATATGGACAGTTTTCATACCATATACTAGGCACTACAACAAATTTAGATTTTCTTATTGTATCTGTAACTTGCTCTTTATTCAAAAATCCTAATAATTTTATTCTACCTTCAAGTTTATTATCTTTAATAAATTTTTCTATATTTTCTTTTTCAGGACCATCTCCTGCTATATAAAGAATTCCATTTTCAATATTCTTTATTGCTTGTATTAGATTTAAAATACCTTTTTCTTTCGAAAGTCTTCCTAAGTATAAAGCATATTCATCATCTTCTAATTCTACTTGATAATCTTCAGTATTTATAAAATTGTGTATATCAACAATTCTTTTTTCATCTATCCCATCTTGAATCAATTTATTCTTATAAAAACTTGTAGGAGTTATAATCTTATCAATTTTTTTAGTATATATCTTTTTATTTCTATAATAATACCCTTCTAGTGCTCCAATTATACTTTTTAATGTAGATCCTTTATTGCATTTCTTTCTTATACAATTAGAATACTTACCACCTATACATTTTTCACATATTTCTTTATTATTATCAATCATTGTTATTGCTGGACATATTGCCTGCACATCATGTGCCGTAAATACTATAGGTATATTTTTTTCTTTAATAGCATCAATTATTGATGCAGATAATTGCCTTTGAAAATTATTTATATGTACTATATCTGGTTTAAAATCTTCTAAAGCTTCTTTCATTTTCTTTTTATTTTCTTTTGAATAAATAACATCTAAAGCTTTTAACTTACTACCAGTATTTAAGTCTAATTCTTCTACAAAATATTCTTTATCTCCAGTATTTATATTTTTCTCATTTTTCATTGAAAAATATGCAACTTCATGACCATGTTCTTTTAACAATTTGCCTAATTCAAAATAGTACTTTTCACTTCCACCTTTTAAATAATGAAATTTGTTAACAAGTAATACTCTCAAAACATTCTAACCTTTCTTATATAATATTTCTGTTTGCTTTATTACATCATCCCAATTATATTTATTTAAAATATAATTTTTTATTTCATGTTCATCTTTTCTATTTTTTTCATTTATTAATTCTTCTAATTTTTCTTTTAAATCATTAACATTAGATTTTTCAAAAGAAAATGCCATATTTTCTGCAACGTCCAAATTCTCTGGTATATTACTTACTAAACAATTTCTTCCATAACTCATTGCTTCTAAAAGAGATATTGGCATTCCCTCTATATCACTTGGAAGAACATATAAATAACAATTACTATAAAGTTCTTCTAATTCTTGTCCTTGAACAAATCCTGTCATTATAATTCTACTATCATTCTTAACTTTTTCTTGTATAGAATTATAATAGTCATTTGTATGACTAGCACCACCTGCAATAACTAATTTCATATCTGTATTTATTTTTTTGTAGGCATCTATTAAATAGTCCAGCCCTTTTTCTGGAACTATTCTTGCCAAAAATAATATATAATTTTCTTTATCTAATTCATATTTTTCTTTTATAATTCCAGGCTCTCTATTTTCTACTTTATTTACCCCATTAGGTATAAATTTTGTTTCTCTATTATAAGTGTCTTTAAAATATTTCTGTACTCCTTTTGATAATACTATTATCTCATCTGCAAATTTTGCAGCCATCTTTTCACCAAACTTTATATATTTACTAGCAAATCCTCCCCATTTAGCTCTTTGCCAATCCAATCCATGAATTGTAACTACTACTCTTTTTTTAAATAATTTTGGTATCCATATCATTGCACAACTTCCGTTCTGCATGATAATGAATACAATCATATTTTCCAAAAGTAGCTTTTATACTAGCCAAAAAAGAATATATTAATGCATCTATTCCTTTTTTATTTATTGTAAAAACTGTTTTTATTCCAACGCCTTTATATTCTTTTATTTTTTCTGTTTTAATATTATTATTTGATACATTATTTCCTTTTCTATTATAAACATAAATCTCATGACCCTTTTTTACTAATCTAGTTGATAATTCTTCAACTACTATTTCAACTCCACCTTCTCTAGAAGGAATTCGTTTATGCCCTAAAATTGCTATTTTCATAAAAACTCACCTATATTCTTTTTAAAAAATAAAGCATTGTACAATAGATTTTGCACAATGCTTTATTTTATTTATTATGTGGCTTTGATAATCTATCCCCTTACAATCGTTATCTATTTGGCTCCTTGTTTATTAAGTACTGCTTCAAATGTTTTAGCAAATATTTTCATATCAAATATTAAACATTTATGTTTGCTATAAAAACTATCTAATCTACATCTATTTGTAAAGTCTATGTCACATCTTCCATTTACTTGCCATAAACCAGTTATTCCCGGTTTGCAAGTAATTATATCTTTATAATATCTATTCATATCATTTTTTTCTCTTGGAAGATATGGTCTAGGACCTACAACTGTCATTTCACCTTTAAGTACATTTATAAATTGTCCAAATTCATCAATACTTGTTTTTCTAATAAACTTTCCAATCTTTGTAATACGGGGGTCATTTTCTATTTTCTTATTTGTTAAATATTCTTCTCTTATTTCAGGGTCTTTTTCTAATAGTTCTTCTAAAATCTGTTCAGCATTATGTACCATCGATCTTATTTTATATATGTAAATTTTCTCTCCATCTTTTCCTATACGTTCTTGTTTAAAAATTACTGGTGCTGTATCCCTGCATCCTAAATAAGCTATTTTAACACAAATTATTATTGGCACTAAACATATACATCCTATTATTGCACATATTATATCAAATACTCTTTTCAGTGTTCCATAAAAAATCGCCCACGATTTTTTCTTACATTTTTTTATAAATAATTTAATTTTTGAAAATTCTGTAATTGTATTTGTGTTATGTGCTGATGAAGATATGTTTGTATAATTTTCTAACTCAATTTCACTAATTTTCATTATATTTTAATCCCCTAATAAAATATTTATTTTTTCCGTTTCTTTATGTTATACATTCCTTATTATTATACCATAATTTTCAATTGATATCAACCATTTTTTGAAAATTTATAATTATTTATATTTTCCAAATATATTCCTTTTTATTGGTATCAATTCAGGAAAATATATTTTATCAGATTTCAACACCTTCTCTGCATTTTCTTCTGATAGCTCTTTAAAATATTTTTCTCCAACAAGTTTTATAATTCTACTTTTAGCTTCTTCAACATAAGGATAAGTTATTTTTGGTCTATGTGAATCAGTCCCTAAAAAATGTACAAGATTATGTCTCAGTAAAAGTTCTACAGTTTTTTGAACTTCTTTTCCATATTTACCAATAACACTAGCATAATTACATTGTATTAATATTCCTCTTTCAATCCATTCTTCTATTATTTTAGGATTTTCTCTTACTATTTTATATCTTTCTGGATGTGCTATTATTGGAATATACTTATTTCTCTTTAAGTCATCTATAAAATGATTAAAATACATTATATTATTTAAAAATGGGATTTCAAATAATACATATTGAGTATTATTTATAGTTGAAGCCTTTTTTTGATTTAGCAAACTAATTATATCTTGATTTATATAAATCTCACTTCCAAGTATTATTTCTATATTTTTAAATCTTTGCCTTAGTTTTTCTAATATACCTTTTCTTTCTTCTTCATCAGCTTCAAAATATTCTACTTGATAATGAGATGTTGCTATTATCTTAGTAAAACCTGCTTTTTCAGCTTCTTCTATTAGTTTTATACTATCATGTATCTCAGTTGCTCCATCATCTATCCCATATAATATATGTGAATGAAAATCTATCATACTTATCTCCTAACTTACATTTTCTTACTACTTTCTATAAATATTTCCATTCTATATTCCATCTTATATATAAATGTTTTTGCTCTCTTATATACATTATTTAATAAAAAACTTACTACAAATTTTATTATACTGATAATTACTTTAATTGACTTAAGATTATCTATAATTATGTTGTCTTCTCTTTTTATTATCTTTTTTTTTATTTGCAATTAAAGTCTTTGCTCTTGCTTTATTTCTACTTTCTACATCTTCACCTGATTCGGCTTCATAACCATAACCATAACCGTATCCATAACCATAACCATAATAACTACCAGTTTTAACAGGTATTTTATTTAATACTATACCAGCAACTTTTCCTCCAACATTTGTTATTGCTTCTTTCACTTGCTTTAAATCATTTTTCTTTGTTCTGTTATATTCAGCAACTATTATTGTAGAATTTACAAGTCTTGAAAGTATTATTGAATCTGTAACTAATAAAGATGGTGTTCCATCAAATATTACTACATCCGCAAAATCTCTAAGTTCATCAATCAAATTATTCATTTCTTCTGCAAGAATCAATTCAGAAGGGTTTGGTGGTAAATCTCCAAGGGTAATAGCAAATAAATTTTCTATCTCTGTTCTTTGAATTATAGTTCCAATTTCTGGATGCTCTGTAAATGGTGATTTTATTGATGATATATTTACACCAGATAAATAATTTGAAAGTCCAGGTGTGAGTGGTAAATCAAAAATCTTATTTAACACTCCCTTTCTCATGTCAGCATCTATAATTACTGTTGTTTTCCCTGTTTGTGCAAATGCTGCTGCTAAATTTGATGAAACCCAGCTTTTTCCTTCTGATGCTAGAGTACTCGTAACTAATATTGTTTGCATTCCCTTACTAGGATTCATAAATTGTATATTTGTTCTTAATGTCCTTATAGCCTCTGCTAAAGGGGATTTTATATCTGAATCAACCATTATACTATTCATTTTCTTTTTCCTCCGTTTTTCTTTGTTTCATCATATTTATATAATCCTACAAGTACTGGTACCTCAAGCATTCTTTCTATTTCTTCTTTATTCTTTACTGTATTGTCAAACATATTAATTATAATTATATATCCACAAGAAATAACTATTCCTATTAATGCAAATATAATTATATATTTAGGATGGTTTATATTATATGGACCATTTGGTGCTATTGCTGAATCTAAAGTATATACATTATTCATATTATACATTTCAATTACTTGTTTAGAAAACACAGTTGCTATTTCATTTGCTATTTCTGCTGCATCTTTTGGATTTTCATCTATAACACTAATTTTAATTACTTCTGTATCTTCTACTGATGATACATCAACATTATTTCTTAATTTTCCTTTATTTAAATTCAAATGGCTTAAATTATTTATTACTTTCTCTAATACTGTACTACTTTTTACTATTTCACTATATGTCGCTACTAAACTTTGATTTATAAGTATATCTCTCTCTGTTATAGATTGCTCCTCTCTCATTTGCATTTTAGTAGTAGTTGTATCTGTCTTTGTTAAAACTATTGTTGTTGAAGCTTTATACATAGGCTCCATCATAAAATATGAATATAATCCTCCAATTATCATACATAAAAGTGTTATAATTATTATTAAAACTTTTTTATCATAAAATATCTTTAGTATTTCTTTTAAATCTAGTTCTTCCATTTCTCCTCCTATCTTATGTATATTTTATAGCATCTACTATATTATTTATTATTATTAATAATATGCTAAAGGCTACAAATACTATCCCTATTGACAATACATCATTTAAAACTGTAATTGCTATATCTCTTATAACAATACTAAATGCTGTATTTAAAAATGTTATTGCTTCTATATTTACTCTCATTGTTATATATTTTGATATTACTATTAATATTGTACCACAAGCCAAAATAAATGTCATTATTTCAGGTATAACTTTTTCAATTTTTTTAGTGTTTAGTAACACAATTATTACTATTGGAATTATAATTCCTATTAAAAACACTTTTTTAGCTATTTTAAATAATTTCACTATTTTATTTAAGTTTATATTCTTTATGTATTTTGTATATGTATTATAGCTTACTTCTGTTTTATATACATCTATTATTTGATCTTTAAATTCATCTAGTGAAGATGTATCTTCTAATTTTAAATTTTCTTTTTTAAGATAATTATTTATATTTTCATCTAATTTTTGTCTTATTATTTTAGTATCAATATCAGCATTTTTACTTTCATATATATTACTTACTACTATATTTACATCTTGTTCTATTTTTTCTTTAGTTATTATATTATCAAATATATTTTCATCTAGTCCAGAAGGTCCTATATATCCTTCCATCTCATTTACAATATTTGAATATAAATTATCATAATAGTTATTCTCGTCAAACTTTTCTAATATATATCTTTTACTTAATACTGTTGTAGAAAATTCATAGATAAATACTTCTCCAAGTAGCGAACCTAGAAGAATAATTCCAGAAATTACTATTATAATAATTTTCATTATTGATTTTATATACTCCATTTCTTATCTATTCCTTTCTACTTTTCAAGTTCTGCATATACCACATATCTCTTAGTTGTATATCCTATATTTTTAAAAGGATAACATGTATATACCATTAATATTTCTTTATTTTTTTGTATTGGTAATTTATCAAAATCTGTTTCACTTATGATTTTCATATCATATATTTTATATGTAAACTTTCCATAAGTAGTCTCAACTTCTATTTTATCTCCTCTTTCTAACTTGGAAAAATTTCTAAATGCTTTTTTAGAATTATGCCCCATATATATAATAGATCCACCTTCTCCTGGGAAGTAGCTACCACTTGAATGTCCCACTCCCTTCTTTAATACATCCATTGTATCTCCATAATAAACTGGTAAATCTACATTTATTTTATTAATTTTTATTTTTCCATATTTAGTTTCATATTCAGGATAACTTATAAGTCCTGTATCTGGATTAAAAACAAGCTCTTTAATATTATTATTTTTTTCTAAAGTTATATAGTTTGCAAGTGTTATAATATCCTCTATTTGTTGCCCAAGGAATATCTTAACTCCTATAAAAAATATACATACTAATAAAAAAGCCACTATAACGCTTAGTATAGTGGTCTTTATTATTTTTGTTAACTTATTTAGCATCTGCTACTTTCTTTCTTACTATAAAAGCTACTGAAGCAATGGCAACTATTGCTATTCCAGATATTACTATAATATTTGTTGAACTTCCTGTATATGCTAATATTCTATTATTTCCACTTAAATAGAAAGATTGTATTTTTACACCATCTTTGTAAACATCAACACGTGCATTAGATCTAAAAACTAAGTTTACATCGATTATTCTTGCAGCTTCATTAGCTAAATCTTTTAATTGCTGTTTTTCAGTAGCAGTAAAACTTCTTACTCTATTAGATGAACCATTATCTAATATCTTTTTCACTGCTTTAATTTTAGATTTAAGTTGTTCACCTTCTTTATCTGATATAGGATATTGTTTAAAATAATCTTTTACTATCTTCATATCAGAATCTGTTACATATTCTCCACATTCTCTTTCTATATAATCTATTACTTCATTGCTTGATGCAGCTTTTGTCATTGTTGTCATACTAAATAATACTATTAAACTAATAAGTACAACTTTTATTGATTTTTTCATATTTTATTTTTTCTCCTTTCAGTATTTCTACTAATCATACTCTATTTTAACACTTTTTCGAAAAATAATCAAGTTTTTCTCGACATTTTATTAAAAATATTATAATATAATAAAATTCCAACAATTGAACCGCTTGTATCTATTATTACATCTATAAAACTTGCTCCCCTTCCATCAACAAATTTCTGATGTAATTCATCACTACAAGCATATAACATTACAAAAATTATTGTATAAAT
Organism: Clostridia bacterium; assembly: GCA_022796725.1. Taxonomy (GTDB): domain Bacteria; phylum Bacillota; class Clostridia; order TANB77; family CAG-508; genus UMGS1994. The sequence goes on from JAAWJE010000070.1 coordinate 8,066, forward strand.
TATTTTTCTTTTTGTTTCAATATTAAAAGTATCAAAAAAAATATATATAATAATTCCACCTATTAAGTATATAATAAAATGTGCTAACTTTCTTACAACAGAACAAATTGTATCTCTTCCAAACTTTTCTACTAAAATATTACTTACAAAAATATTACTTAACTTCTTAGATTCTTTAATATTTTGATTAGAAAATATAAATATAACTACTAACCAAATTGCTATTAATATCAATAAAATTTTTCTTTTCATTTACTTTTTCTTTCTGAATTATTTTTTATAAAGTTCCATGAATCTCTACATATTTCTTCAACACTTCTTTTTGTTTCCCAATTTAGTTCTCTTTTTGCTTTAGAAGGATCAGCAAAATATATAGCCAAATCTCCAGGTCTTCTTGGAGCTATTTTATAATTTACTTTTATATTATTTACTTTTTCAAAAGTATGTATTAATTCAAGTACTGAAACGCCCTTGCCTGAGCCTAGATTATATATATATAATCCATTATTTTCTTTTTCTAACTTTTCTAATGCTTTAATATGTCCTTCTGCCACATCTACAACATGTATATAATCTCTTACACCTGTTCCATCTTCTGTTTCATAATCATTTCCATATACATTTAATACCTCAAGTTCTCCTACTGCTACTTTCATAATATAAGGCATTAGATTATTTGGTATTCCATTTGGTTCTTCTCCAATTAATCCACTTTCATGTGCACCTACTGGATTAAAATATCTTAATATACTTATTGACCAAGAGTTATCTGAATTATAAATATCTTCTAATATTTGTTCTATCATTGATTTAGTTGTTCCATAAGGATTCGATGTTTTTCCTCTTCCCATTTCTTCAGTATATTTTGGTATTCCTACATTTCCATAAATTGTAGCTGATGATGAAAAAACTATATTTTTTACATTATATTTTTTCATTACTTCAAGTAAATTTATTGTAGATACCAAATTATTATTATAATATTTCATAGGATTTTGTACAGATTCTCCTACTGCTTTAAAACCAGCAAAATGTATTACTGCATCAATTTTATTTTCCTTAAATATTTCTTCTATCTTTGATTTATCTTTCAAATCATATTTATAAAGTTTTGGTCTTTTACCTGTTATTTGCTCTAATCTATCTAATACTTTTTCTTTACTATTTGATAAATCATCAACAATTATTACATCATAATTTGACTTTATAAGTTCTACGCAAGTATGAGAACCTATATATCCAAGTCCACCTGTAACTAATATTTTCATTATTTTAAATTACTCCTCCCAATTATGATATACACTAGATACATCATCTAAATCTTCTAATTTTTCTAGGAAGTTTTCCATTCTTTCAGAATCTTTTTCATCTAATTTAACATATATATTTGGAACCATTTGTACTTCTGCTTCAATAAATTGTAAATTATTCTTTTCAAGTTCTTCTCTGACAGATGAAAAGTTCTCTGGTGCTGTTGTTATTTCATAACATTCTTCTTCTGATGAAAAATCTTCTGCACCTGCTTCTATTGCAATCATCATTAAATCATCTTCAGAAATATTTGTACTTTCTTTTTCTATTACTAAAACACCTTTTTTTTCAAACATATATGATACACAACCTGTTGTACCTAAATTTCCACCAGCTTTATCAAATACATGTCTTACATCAGCTGCAGTTCTATTTCTATTATCTGTTGATGCATTTACTATTACTGCAACACCATTTACACCATATCCTTCATACATAATTTCTTCATAATTTGCTGATTCTGAAGAACCTGAGGCTTTTTTTATAGCATTATTTATTGTATCATTTGGCATGTTTGCAGCTTTACACTTTGCTATAACATCTTTTAATTTTGAATTTCCTGCTGGGTCTGGTCCACCTTGTTTTACTGCTATTAATAATTCTCTTCCAAGTTTTGTGAATATTTTTCCTCTTGCAGCATCTGCTTTTCCCTTTTTAGCTGCAATGTTATGCCATTTGCTATGTCCTGACATGTAAATTCCTCCTTCTTATTTTTTAGTAATTAGAACTAAAATTAATATAGCTATAGCTACATTAAAATTGTACTAAAAATTTTTATTATTTTTTATTATAACATAGTTGTTTTATTTTGTGTAGTATTTTTGTACTTTTTATTACACTCATATATATTTAAAATTTTTACACTTCTTTCTTATTTTTTTCATAAAAAAGATATTCAAACATATATTATATTTCTTTTATATAAGGTATTATATCTAATAAATTACTTATTCTTATATTTTTATTATTTTGTGAGTCATAGTTTACACCAAAAAATTTAAGTCCAAAGTATTTAGCTATCCCTTCATCAGCTGATGTATCTCCAGCCATAAATGATTTACTCATATCTATATTGTATTTTTCAGACGCTTTTAATATCATACCTGGTTTCGGTTTCTTACACTCACAATTTTCTTCTTTTGTATGTGGACAATAAAATATATCTAAAATTTCTATATTATTTTTATTTAATTCTTCTAATAAATTATCATTAAATTTATTATATTCTTCTAGTTTTATTAGCCCCTTGTTTATTAGTCCTTGATTTGTAATTATTATTATTTTGTACCCTAAATCATTCATCTGTTTTAGTGCTTCTATTGAACCATATAATATTTCTGGTTCTGTTCGATTTATCCAACCTTCATCATCATATTCCTTAACAATAGTTCCATCTCTATCTAAAAAAGCAACTTTTAGTTTATCTTCCATATTTATTCCTTTCTTTTTAATTATAATTTATCTACATTATATAAATTTATTTTAATATAAATTATATGTTGTTAATTCATTTATAAATTCTTCAATATTGCATTCATTTTTTAATTCATCTTCAAATTCTAATTCACTAATATTAATTTCTTTTATATCATTTATTGTTTTTCCTAAAGAAAAAAATTTCAACTTTTTCTTTAATTTCATTGCTAGCTTAATTTCATGATAGCAACCATTCGAAATAATTCCAAATTGCCATAATTCATCTGAAAGATAAATTAAATTATTATTCCCCCTTATTGTTAATTTTCTATCAACCATATCATTCATAAAATAATCAAAATTAGTAAATGGGTTAAGTGGTAATTTATTATTATTAAGAACAAATGAAGAAATTATATTTCTTGCATAAAAATTATGTTTTGAATGTGCTGTATAAACTGAATTTATTTTTTCATTAATATCTATCATAAAACTCTCCTTTAATTTAATCTATCATATACTTTATTTTTTACTTAATAATTCTCCAAGTGATTTAAATTCTAATGAATCGTCTATTTTTTCTTCTATATATTCTTTATTTTTCCAATAAGATTTTAAGCCATATGCTTCAATATTATGATAAGAAGCATCACTAGTTATTAATCTATATCTATTATCTACGATTTCAAGTGCAGCACAATTTGATATACATAAACCAACTTGTTTACTAGACATTAACAATTCTTTTACATTATCTAATCTTTCTGGAGCATCACAGTGTGGAACAAACAACCCATCGACAAAGCCTAAACATTCCATATCAATTAAAGGTTGATCATCACCATATTTTATTTTTAAAGAATCTGAAGAACATTCTTTAAACCAGCAATTAGCACCTGCAGATATTCCACACATAACTTTACCATCTTCCCAAGCTTGTCTCAAAATCACATCAAATCCAGTTTCTTTCCAAAGATTAATCATATCAAGTGTATTTCCTCCACCTTCAAAAATTATATCAGCCCAATCAATAAGTTTTCTTACATATTCTATATCAGTTAATTTATCACTTTTCAAATCTCTACAATGACATCCATACATTTTTTCATAAATATCAATCATTACTTGAAAATATCCTTCTTGTTTTTCAATTGGTTGTGAATGTGCAATAAATAAAAAATTAGGATGTTCTTTTTTTGTTAATCTAATTATCTCTCTATCCTGATTTTCTAATTCATAAGGATACCTCGTTCCATCTGATTTTACTCTTCCATTTTCTCCACCACCAATAGCAATTATCTTTTTATTAGTCATTTTTCTTTTCTCCTAATTTACTATACTCTTCATTTTTCACTGGCTGACACCATTCATTTCTAGTATTTTCTCCTGTAACTTCTACTGCTATATGAATAAATCAAGAACATTTTTTAATGCCATACCAATGTTCATATTTATAATTTAAATCTCAACTTCGACAATTTCTAAATTATCTATTGATTTTACTTTTTTTCCTAACTTTCTATTAATAGCATAAATTATACCTAAATGAGTTATCACTAAAATTTTTTTATCTTTATAATCATTTTTTAACATTGTAATAAATTGAGTGATTCTATCTTCAACTTCTTCAAATGTTTCTCCATTTGGAGGTATAACTTTATTGTTTAATAAAAACTGTTTTTCGTCTGTATTTGGCATATTCTCCCAATCACCTAACCCTTTTTCAATAATTCTTTCATCATAAATAATTTTTGAATTAGGTAATAATATCTCTGCAGTTTGTCTTGTTCTTTTTAATGGAGAACAAAATACAATATCATAATTATTTGCAAATGTAGAAGCCCTTTTTATAGTATCACTTAATCCTTTCTCACTTAATTCACAATCTTGTCTACCTTGTAAGATTTTTTAGAATTATATATACTTTCAGCATGTCTAATCAGATATATTTTCATTTTTAGCTCCCTTAAACTAATTTTTCATATTCTTCATCTGCCACTGGCTGACACCATTCATTTTTGGTATTTTCCACTGGAACTTCTACTGCTATATGACTAAGCCAAGAATCTTCAGTTGCTCCATGCCAGTGTTTAACATTAGCAGGAATTGTTACTACATCACCTACTTTTAATCTTTGAGCAGGTTTTCCTTCTTCTTGATACCAACCTTCACCTTCTGTGCAAATTAGAATTTGTCCTCCCCCAGATGAGCTATGGTGAATATGCCAGTTGTTTCTACATTTTGGCTCAAATGTTACATTTGCTAGAAACACATTACATTCTTTTGGATTATTTAATGGTTTTAAATAAGAATTTTCTATAAAATACTTAGAAAATTCTGTATTTGGCTCTCCCATTCCAAAAGCTCCACCATGTATTTCATTAATTGTTTCATCACTATATACTTCATTTATTAATGAAAAAGCACTCCATGCTTTTGGCCAACCACTATAAAATGCTAATTGTGTAACTATCTCGATAGCTTCCATTTTAGTAATACCATGTTTTTTCCCTAATATAAAATGTGATTTTAATTGTGGAAATAATCCCTGTGCCATAAGAGCAGATATTGTTATCATACTCCTATCTCTTAAATTTAATTTATCTTCTCTACTCCAAATTTCTCCAAATAATACATCATCATTAAGCTCAGCAAATTTTGGAGCTAACTTACCTAAATTATCTCTACCAGCAGTTTGTTTTTCCATTACACATACCTTCTTTCTTTTCTAATTATATTTCATTTATTTAAAAATGACAAATGCATTATATAAAACTAAAAAATATCTATTAATTAATAATAGATATTTTCTATATTATATATTTTTATCCTCTTTACTTAAAATACCATATACCATAGCAATATTAGTTGGAATAATGTATTTTGCTCCAATTTCTTCTGCAACAACTAAAGTACAAGCGCACATTGCTCTTGTTGCATACCACCAATTAGGGTCATTTACCCTATTTCTTATTTCATCTAGTGAAATTTCTTTATAATATCTTTCTGTTTCTTTTATTCTTGTTTTTATATCCATCATAATAGGAGCTGATTTATCTTTATATATTGTATTTTCTTCATACTTTATTCCTGAATTTCTTGCGAAATATTCGTGTCCTCCTCCAGCAAGTATTAATATATCAGCTTTTTCCTTTGGTAAATTTAATCTTTCTTTTATAAAATTTTTTACATCTTCTACATCTGTTGTAGCTAAATCATTTGATAAGTCTTTAAATTCTTGCATTACATCCATAACGCCTATTTTTGAATTAATACTTTCTTTCGTTTTTTTATCATATATTGCAATCTCAGTAGAACCTCCACCACCAATAAATACACACGCTTTTTTATCTATAAATCTAGTTGCACCATAAACAGTTAGCTCATTTTCTTGTTCTTGTGAAATAATATGAAAATCATATCCAGTTTCTTTTTTAAATAAACTTAAAAATTCTGATTTTTCTATATCTTTTAAATCTCTAAAAATACTTGTTCCACAAACATATATATCACTTGAAATATCTTTTAATTTATTTATTACATCTATAAGATCTTTTACATCACTTTTTCTTAAATTACCATCTTCATTATAATGCTTTTTAAAAAATATTGTTTTTCCTTCTAAAGTTTCTATATTTTCTCCATCAAATTTATCAATTTTTGTAGATGTAGACCCTACTTCAACAATTATTTTATTCATTTTATTTCCCTCTATTTTATATATTTTTAAGTATTATCTACTATTCTACTAATATTTTCAAGTATTTTATAAAATCTTAATTATTAACTTTTATATCTCCTAAATTATTTTCTATTGATAAAATTATTTCAGAATGTCTATTATTATTATTTACCTTAGCATCTCCTAAACTTACATCTGTTTCTATATAAATATCATTTGTTTCTTCTATCTTTATATCTCCTAAATCAGATTTTATAAATGAATTTTCATTTAATTCTAATTTATCAATTTTTATATCTCCATAACTAGATTTAATATTTAATTTATTTAATATACTTTTTATTTTTACATCTCCACAATCATTTTTTATTGTTACATTTTTAACATCTCCTATTTTAATGTCTCCATAATTTGCATCTATATTTATAGTTGCATTTTTAAAATCTTCTATTTCTGCATCTCCACATTTAGTATCTATATTTATTTTCTCACTATATGTATTTGGAATATATAAGATTATATTACTTGATTGATTAAATCCAAAATTTATTTTATTTTCTTCTTTATATTCTATTTTTAATTCATTTTCATTACTAGAATCTATTTCTAAATTATCTTTACTTTTTCCATATACTAATACTTTTATATTTTCATCATTACTTTCTTTAACTTCTACATCTCCAAAATTTGATAATATTTCTATATTAGATATTTTTTGTATATCATAAGTTTCATCACATATTTTATTATTACTTCTTATTCCAAAATTAAATACTTTAAACTTTCCATTTATACATACAAATAAAACGAATATTAATACTATAACAATTAAACTTAAAATTACAATATTTGTTATTATTAAACCTTTATTCCTCATACTATTTCTCCTCCTTTTCTTTAAGCATAAAAATAAGTTTCATTATTTCACATATTAATCCATCTATTACAAATATTATCCATGTTATATGCCATGCCATTGTCATAAAACTAACTATAAAATAAATTACTGTACAAACTGTATTTACAATTCCATTTATTTGTTTTAATATTTTTTCCTCTTTTATTTCTTCTTTTGTTTTATCAAATTTCGGCATGGACATATAATTTTTTACTATTCTTGCCGTTGCCCATGCTATTGCACATAAAAATATTGCAGTTACAATAATTGGGTTCATTTTTAATACTGGTATAGCAACCATTATAAATGCAACTGATGCTACATAAATAAATATAGATGTACTAACTACTTCTGCTGATTTTCTTCTTAATTCTTGTTTTGTAACTTTAGACTCTTCTATATTTTTTACTTCTTCTCCTTCTGCTTTCTTTCCAGTTAATAATTCTTCTGTACTTATTTCAAAAAGCTCACATATTGGTATAATCTTATCAAAATCTGGTGTACTTTGATTAGTTTCCCATTTAGATATTGTTTGTCTTGATACATTTAATTTATCTGCGACTTCTTCTTGAGATAAATTCTTTTCCTTTCTAAGTTCAAATAATTTTTCTCCTATATTCAATTTAAACACCTTTCCTTTCTTTTAAAATTATATTTATCATTTTA
>JAAWJE010000026.1 GCA_022796725.1 Clostridia bacterium
ATATCAAAGAAAGCGCAGATTTGAATAATTCTCAGATTAAAATAAGTATTTAATATATTTGTGACTAATATATTTGTTTCATCCTCATAATGTTGCTCATATACATTATTTACATCGTCATGCAGATAAATTATTGCTGAGTCATTTATTTTTACTCCTGTATGAAAAGTCTCAAAAAATTGTTTGTAATCTGGACTGCTGTGAAATAGTCTTATCAATTCTCCTTTTTTTGAGAAACTTACCACCATATTTTCATTTCCAATTATCGCATCATTATAATATTTTTGTTCCATATTCTATCTCCTTAATATGTTTTTTCTTTTGTTATTTTCCCAAAATTTTTTCAATCATTTGTTTTAAGTCTTCTACTCTATTTGTAAGTTCTGAGATTTCCTTTTCTGATTCTTCTCTACTATAATCTTTTATTTTATTAGTATTTGTAGCATCTTGTACTTCATCTCTTAATTTATCAATCTCACTTAATATATCAGTTCTAAGTTGTTTTGTCTCTAATTTTTTACTTATTTCTATTCTATCTTCTAATAATGGTATATCTCTAATATCATATTTTTCACCAAACTTTGGAATTGTTACTGGTATATTAGTATTTTTTATAATTTTTTCTTTTAGCACTTCTTGTCCTTCTGGTTCACCATGTACTAAAAAAATATGCTTTGGTTTTTGTATAAATGAATATACAAAATTTAAAAGCCATTCTTGGTCAGCGTGTCCTGAATATCCTTCAATATACTCAATTCTTGCATTTATTGAAATTTCTTCACCAAATATTTTTACTTTTTCTGCTCCTTCTACAATAGTTCTTCCTAAAGTTCCTGGTGCTTGGTATCCAACAAATAAAATAGTATTATTTGGATTCCATAAATTATGTTTTAGATGATGTTTTATTCTTCCCATTTCACACATTCCGACTTGCAGATATTATAATTGCTGGTTCATAACTTTCATTTAATGCTCTTGAATCATCTGGGGTAGGAGTAAATTTAAGTCCTGGAAATTCAAGAGGATGGTCTCCATGTTTTAATTTCTCCTGAATTTCTTCTTCAAATAATTTTGTATTTTTCTTAAACACTTCTGTTGCAGATATTGCTAAGGGACTATCTACATATACAGGAGCTTTCATAAGTTTTTTATATTTTCTTCTAAATGTCTCATCATCTGAATATTCATCTTTCAATTTATCAATTTCATATAAAATTTCTTGTGTTCTACCAACTGCAAAAGAAGGTATTATTACTCTTCCACCTTTATCTAATGTCTCAGAAACTATATCTAGAAATAAAGAAGCTTTATCATCATTTCTCAAATGTAATCTATTTCCATAAGTTGATTCCATAACTAAATAGTCTGCTGTATCTATCATTGTCGGTGAATCTAATAATGGAATATCATTATTTCCAATATCTCCTGTAAATACTATTTTTTTGGTAACTCCATTTTCTGTTACCCAAACTTCTATTATACTAGATCCGAAGCATGTGTCCAGCATCATTAAATCTTACTTGTATATTTTCATCAATATTTATTATTTCATCATAATCAAATGAATAAAATACTTCCATACATTTTTCTGCATCTTCAGCAGTATATAATGGTGGAAGTGGATCTTCTCCTGCTCTTAACCTTTTCTTGTTTCTCCATTCAACTTCACTTTCCTGAATATGTCCACTGTCTGGTAACATTATTGCACATAAATCTTTTGTTGCATGTGTACAATAAACTTTACTTCTAAAACCATCATTATATAATTTTGGTATTCTTCCTGAATGGTCAATATGTGCGTGTGTTAATAGCATAAAATCTATTTCTTCTGGTTTATATAAAAATTCTTCAGAATTCTGAAGTTCTTCTGTTGCCTTTCCTTGGTACATACCGCAATCAACCAAAAACTTCTTTCCTGCTGCTTCTACTAAAAAGTTTGAACCTGTAACAGTTTGTGTTGCTCCTAAAAAAGTAATATTCATATAATCTTTCCTCCAACTTTAAAAATTAACAAGTGGTACATGCTTTTTTTGCCTTACGCTTAAATCTTTTTTATCTAATTGATAATCAAGTTCTAAGCTACTATCTATTGTATCATTATCATAAATCTCTATAAATAATTTAGAAATTTCATCATCATCTTGTAATTTTAAACAAATATCTATATCATCAATATCAACAATTGATGAATTAAGTGCTTGTAGAATTATTTTATAATTCATGGCTATATCCCTGCAAAAAATACGAAAAATTCCTTTTTTACACATTATAGTAATTAATTTGCAACCAATTTTATTTAAAGTATTATTAAGTTCTGGTATCTCTTTTATCATTTTATTTTGTGTTAAATGTATGTTTCTATAATATCTAATAGTATATATAAGATTAATATAGTCTTCTTTTTTATCTGCTGCTTCTATCTCTTTTGAAACACATTTTAAAAACTTTTTTTGCATATCTACTAAATATTTATATATATCTATATTTTCTTCCTTTAAAGGTTTCAATATTTCTATTTTTTCTTCTATGTCTTTTTTATTTTTATTATATATTGATGGTTTTTCAAGTTCTAGTAATCTTTTCATTAATTTTTCTTTATTCTTTTTTTCTTCTTCTAAAATTTCTGTTAATTCACTTATATTAAATATTTTCTTATTTTTTGCTAATTTTAAATTTCTTACATTATATTCTTTTAAAAGTAAATCTTTATTTTTCAAAATATCATCAGTATTCTTTATTTGCTTTTCTAAAACTTTTTTCTCTTTTGCTATTGTAAGAATATACTTATTTTTATCTTTTATTTCTTCATATTCTTTAAGTAACATTTCCAACATTCTTTTAGCTTTTAGCTTTTCAGAATTTCTAGCATTTAAAATTAATATATTACAAAAAGATATATAAAAACCATCAGATATATTTTTAGAATACCCCTCTTCCATTCTTTTTCTCATTTCTGAAATATAATCTTTCTTACCTGAAAAATCATTTTCCCAAACATCTAAAAAAGTATGTCCAAAAAGAATAGATAATGTCTGGTATAAACAATTATAAATATTATTAATTTTACTATCAACTTCTACATTCCAAGACCAGCCATTAAAATTTCTTATTACTTCTGTATTATTTAAGTTCGTTCCTTCTACAAGCATTTCTTGAAATGGCTGTTTTATATAATTGTATTTGTTTCCTATAAAAAAGAATTTAGGTTTTATATCACTTATTCCATATAATAATGCTATTTCTGTTGGATAAGCGTATATCTTTCTTTCAACTTCATTTGTTATAGCTATAACATTTTGCTTCTCTAAAATATCTTTTTCTTCATTTTTAGGATCTATTAAATATATATCTCCACAATATTCTTTTATTGTTTTTATTATAATATTATCTATAAAATCATTTTTACTTAGATTATTTCTTTTAATTTTTGAATAATCTTTATAAAATGTTTCAACTTTATAGACCATACTTAAAAGAAGATTTTTTACATCTTCTTCAAAATTCTTTTTTTCTAATAATTGATCTAATATATAATTATAATCTTTAAGTTTAGAAAAAAACTTGGCTTTCATTTAAAACTCTCTTTCTTTTATTATTCTTCATTTGTTTGTGAGCTAGAAGACATTTTAAGTTCTTCCCATCTTTCTTTTGACATAAGTACTTCTCTAGGCTTACTTCCTTGATATCCTGAAATAATTCCTCTAGCTTCCATTTGGTCAATTATTCTTGCAGCTCTTGCATATCCTACTTTAAATTTTCTTTGAATTAATGATGCTGATGCTGTTCCAATTTCTATAACTGTTTCTATTGCTTCTGGTAAAAATGGATCTGAGTCATCATCTGAATTTTCATCCTCTAAATCTTTTTCTGATTTATTACTATTTTCTATTGATTCTAATATATCTTCACTATATGTAGCTGTTCCATTTGCTTTAATAAAATCAACAATTTTTTCAACTTCATCATCAGTTACAAATGCTCCCTGAACTCTAGTAGGTTTTGATGCACCTGATGGGAAAAATAACATATCTCCTTTTCCTAAAAGTTTCTCTGCTCCTACTTGATCAAGTATTGTTCTTGAATCTATTTGTGATGATACAGCAAATGCAATTCTTGAAGGAACATTTGCTTTAATTAGTCCTGTAATAACATCAACAGATGGTCTTTGAGTAGCAATTACTAAGTGCATTCCAGCAGCTCTTGCTTTTTGAGCTAATCTACAAATAGAATCTTCAACATCTTTTGCAGCAACCATCATTAAATCAGCAAGCTCGTCTACTATTATTACTATTTGTGGAAGTTTTCCTTCTAATTCTTCTTTTTCTAATGCAGCATTATATCCCTTTAAGTCTCTTACTCCTTTTTCTGCAAATAAATTATATCTTTTATCCATTTCTTGTACTGCCCATGCTAAAGCTCCAGCAGCTTTCTTAGGGTCAGTAACAACTGGTATTAATAAATGTGGTATTCCATTATATACAGAAAGTTCAACTACTTTTGGGTCAACCATTACAAGTTTCACTTCACTTGGCTTAGCATTATATATAAAACTTGTTATAATAGTATTTATACATACACTCTTACCAGAACCAGTAGAACCTGCAATTAATACATGAGGCATTTTTGCGATATCTGCAATCATATTTTGTCCAGCCACATCTTTTCCAAGTGCAACACTTAGCTTTGATTTATTATTCTCAAATTCTGAGCTTTCTATAACTTCTCTTAAATGAACCATTTCTTTTTCTTTATTTGGTACTTCAATTCCTACTGCTTGTTTTCCTGGAATTGGAGCTTCAATTCTTATTGTTTCTGCTGCTAAATTTAATGCTATATCATCTGCTAAATTTGCAATTTTATTTACTCTAACACCTTCAGCTGGCTTTAGTTCGTATCTTGTAATAGCAGGTCCAACTGATACATTTTCAACTTTTGCAGATACTCCAAAACTATACAAAGTTTTTTGTAACCTTGTTGCTGTATCAGTAAGTGCCTTTGCACCTGATTTTCCAGCTTTTTTATCTCCTTTTGATAAAAGATTAACTGGTGGATATTCATATTCTTCATCTTCAACTGTCATTGTATGTTCAAGTTGAAGAACTGCTTTTGTATTATCTTGTTTTTCCTTTTCTTCTTCTTTAAATATATCATTTTCATCTACTTTTTTATCATCATTTGACGCAAATATATTTTCAAGTTCTTCTGGATCTTCATTTTTATTTTTTCTATTAAATAATCCAAATGTTTTTTTATCTTTTTTCATTTCTTTTTCTTTTACATCACTATCATTAAAATGATTAATTACAATTTCATCTGGCATTATTTCTATTTGATTATGTTTTAATTCATTATCTGACTGCTGAATACTTCCTGTATCTTCCATTATTTTAGCATTAATTTCAGCTAATCTTTCTCTTTTATTATTTCTTCTCTCTTCACGTCTTTGTCTAATTTGTTCTCTTTCATCTTCAAAACTTTCTCTTCTTTCTTCTCTTTTATCCATATAATCTAATAAAAGTTCAGTTGGCTTTATTTCTAATAACATTATTAGTGATATAATAGCAATTCCAATAGATATTATTGTAGCTCCAACATTTCCTAAAAGATTAGTAAGTGGTACTCCAACAATTGCTCCTATTGCACCTCCACCATGATTTGAAACACCAAGCTTATATGCTGCTGAAACAACTTCTTCAAAAGTTACATTTTTTGCAAGTTCTATATGTGAAAACTGAGAAATATGTAATATAGAAGTTACTGAAAATAATAATATAATAAATTGAGCTACCTTTGAAAATAAGTAATCATTATCTTCCTTCATCATATTTATTCCTATTACAAAAATTCCTGGTGGAATTATATATTTTATAATACCCATTAGTCCACCAAAAATCGGACTTAATACTTTTCCAAGTACTCCAGCACTCGAATATATTAATACTGCAGATAATATACTTAGGATTATAAGTGAAATTACCACAGTATCATAATTTACTGATGAACGTCTTTTTTTTCTTGTATTATTATTTGCACTTTTTTTCGTATTATTTTTTAATGTAGATTTATTCTTACTTCCTTTTCTTCTACCCACGCATTCATCCTCCTAAAAAATAAAACCAGAAATCGGCAATCAATACTTTTTTATTATATTACTATTGATTTATTTCTGGTTTTCAATATATATCCGATTTATTTAAGTTCTCTTCTATTATTTTTTAATATTCCAAGAGCATCTCTAATCGTAACTTGAGCTGATTCTAAATCTTTTTCTAAAGTTTCTATCGTATTTTCGATATTACCTAAAATATTATCTGCATAACCTTTTGTGCCTTCTGACATTTCTCTTGATAGCTCATGAGCTGTTTCTATAATCTTTGTCTTTTCTTCATACGCTTTTCTTGTAATTTCATGTTCATCTATCATTGAAATAATCCTATTTTCAGCTTCTTTAACAATATCATCAGCTTCTTTTTGTGCTTCTTGAATAATTCTTGTTCTCTCTTCTCTTACCCATTTTGCTTGTTTTAAGTCTTCAGGTAATTTAAGTCTTATTTCTCTGATTAATTCTAGTACTTCTTCTTTATTAATTACACCTTTATCTGTAAATGGTACTGCTTTGCTTCTTTCAATAAGGTCTTCAATTGATTCTAGCAATGTAAATATTTCCATGGTTTTACCCCTTTCGTTTCGAAAATAATAGAGAAACTCTACCATATTTTCTTACATCATATATGTCTAAAACTGTATTTTTAATTTCTTCTAACACTCTATTTTCTTCATCAGTTTCTAAAACCAATAATGTATTATCTTTAATTAAATTATATTCTAGTATTTTTTCTATTGCCTTACTTATATAATTAGTTTTATATGGAGGATCTAAAAAAATTATATCAAATTTTATATTCTCATTTTTTATAATTTTCAAAGCCTCTTCAAATTTTAATTTATATACTTTTGATTTTTCTTTTAATTTTGTCTTTTCTAAATTTTTATTAATTATATTTGTTGCTTCTATGGAACTATCACAAAAATAAACCTTTTTTGCACCTCTACTTAGAGCTTCTATTCCAAGTGCACCACTGCCTGCAAATAAATCAAGAACTATTGCATCATTTAATTCCATTTGAATTATATTAAACAATGCTTCTTTTACTCTATCTAGTGTTGGTCTAGTATTTTCTCCTTCTAATGAAAAAAGTTTTGTTCCTCTTGATGCTCCACTAATAACTCTCATACACCTAAAATCCCCAATAATTTCATACTTATATTTTATTTTAAATACTATATAAGTCAATATGATTAACAAAAATGTAATACTACTTTAATTCATTTGTAATAAAATATCTTTTTTATTATACATGCCATCTCTTTAATTTTCAATAGTTTGATTAATTTTTATTAAATAAAAAATGTACTGATTATATTCAGTACATTTATCTTATTTTCTTAAAATTTATTAGTCATCTTCTTTCATTTCTTTAAGAAGTTCTAATTGTGATATTAATAAAGCTTCCATTTTCGCTTTATAAACATCAGTCTGTTTTTTAAGTTCAATAAGTTCTTTTCTTTTGTTTTCTGTTTCTTTTGTTATTTCATCCATAGAAAATTGAACTCTACTTTGTGCACTCTTAACAATTTGTTCAGCTTCTTGTTCAGCAAGTTTTTTCATATCATCTGCTGATTTTTGAGCCATCAATAAGGTATTTTGTAATGTTTTCTCAATACTCTTATATTGTTCTAAATCTTTTTGTGAATTTTCTATTACCATTTTTAGTTCAGAATTTTCTTTATATAGTCTTTCGTATTCTACTGTTAATTCATCTAAAAAATCATCAACCTCGTCTACGTTATAACCATTCATCATTTGTTTTTGAAACTTTTTATTTTCAATATCTAGTGGTGTAAACATTTCATAACCTCCTGCATAATTTAATTATTTTAGCCATGAAACTGAAAGTTTATTTTTTATTTCTTCCCTTGTCATGTCATTTACTATATCATAATTAAATGGTGCAACAATAAATATTGAATTAGAAACTTTCTCGAAATGACCATCAAGAACTTTAACAGCTCCACTAATTACATCTAATATTCTTCTTGCTACATCTTTATTTACATATTCAAGATTAATTACAATAGCATTTTTCTCTCTTAATAATATACATATATCTTCTGCTTGTTCAAATGCTGTAGGTTTTGCTATTTTCATTTTTATTTGTTGTTGTGGCATACTAACAACTTTATTTCCTTTTCTTCTGCCACTAAATATTCCTCTATCTTCTTCTGGTTCATCTACTTCCATTTGATCATATCCATAATTTTCATTATCTAATAGTTCTTCTTCATCTTCTATTTCGCCATTATCAACTCCTAAAAAGTCTAATATTTTGTTCACTACAACATTTGCCATTTATTTTCCCTCCAAAATCATTATATATTAATTACAATATTGATTATAGTATCTATCTTTTTTAATTTAAAGTCAATATGTTTATATTCATTGTAAATAAAAAAACATATTTTTGTAATAAATGTGTAATATTTTATTTTTAATCTCCCACTGTTTGAATTTTATCATACATCTTTATAGTATATATATTCCTTATTTGTTCCGCATTATATCCCATTTCTGAGAGCTCTTTAGAAGAATAATTATCTACCAAAGAATATGTATCATTAGATTGCAATACTTTCACAAGTATTTTGGAATTATAACCAGCTCTCTTCTTTATTACATAATGGTAATCTCCTTCTTTTATCAATGCAGATTTTGGAACTTTAAGCCCAGAATAACTCCACCAAATAATATCAACTGATATTTTTCTATAATTTAATATATCTTCTGACAGATTAATTATTTTAAATATAATAAGTCTTTCATTTTCATTTTCTACTTTTATAGATACTATTTCTGCTTTAACTGAAGTATTATTTCCAATGTCTATTTTAATCTTATCCCCTACTTTTGCTTTTCTAGCTGCATCACTATTTAAAACTGTAGCTAAATATGTATCAAAACTTGTAACAATTTTTCCTTTTTCATTACTTGGTTCTATTAACTCTCCTGTACGTAAGTCTAATTTTTCTAAAAATTCTTTATTTAAATTTTTAAATTTATTAGGTTTTAATATATCTTCATATCCATCAACTCTATATGATATAATTCCACTTTCTTTTGCCTTTATAATTTCTGCATTATCTTCTAATTTTTTTTCATATTTTTCTTTTTCATTTATTAAATCTCTTAAATATGAACCTTTTTTTGTATTTTCTCCAATTATTTTTACTATTTTTGAATTACATTCTGATATTTCTTTTTTGTAAATCTTTAAATCTTCTATATTATTAGTTTTTGACATTTCCTCTAGTATATCTTTAATTTGATTTTTTATATTTTTAATTTCTCCAGAATAATTAATAATTTCTGTATCTTGTACTTCTAATATTTTATTGTCAATTTCTTCTATTCTCTTTTTTAGCTCATCTTCTCCATTAACATAATATCTAAAAACAGTATCTTTTTTTGCAACTTTTTTACCTTCTGTCTTTACTTTCTCTATACCATTTTTATAATTTTCACCTTTTAAAACAACTTCATTTCTAATAATATAGGCATCTGCTGTTTCTTCTAATCTTAAATTACCTTTTTCAACAACAAATAGCTCCGTTGGTTGCATAAATAATTGTATGACTGTTCTAAACATTACAACCATAATTGCTATCGCAATTAATATAACTATAATATTAGTAATTACACCTTTTTTATTTAATTTACTTTTATTTTCTATACTCTCTTCACTCTTTTTCAATACTAGCCCTCCAAAATAATTTTTATATTATTTTGCACATCATCTAATCCATCAATCCATTTAATATTTTTGTTTTTTCTAAACCATGTTAGTTGCCTTTTAGCATACCTTCTTGTTTCTTGTTTTATTTTTTCTATCATTTCTTCTTTGCTACATTTTCCATCTAAATATTCTACAACTTCTTTATATCCAAGTCCTTGCATTGCTGTTGGAAATTCATCATATTTCTCTAAAAGATTTCTTACTTCTTCTATAAGTCCTTGCTCTATCATTATATCTACTCTTTTATTTATTCTATCATAAAGTTTTTCTCTATCCATATTAATTGCAAAAACTCTATAATCATATTTAATTTCATTTTTTCTTGATTCAACCTCTAATTCTGTTTTGGTTTTTCCAGTAGCATTATATATTTCTAATATTCTTGTTATTCTTTTTTTATCATTTTCACTTATTTTTTTTACTGCTTCTTCATCAATTTCTTTAGCTTCTTCATATAACTCTTTAATTCCCTCATCAGATGAAGCTTTAAGCATTAGCTTATCTCTATATACCTCATCAAATTCTATTTCTGGATATTCAATACCAAATATAATAGAATCAATATAAAGTCCTGTACCTCCAACAATTATTGGTACTTTTCCTTTACTTAATATTTCATCTATTGCATCTTCAGCATCTTTTTTAAAATCTGCCACACTATATCTTATATTTGGAGCTACAAAATCTAATAAATAATGTTTTATTCCATCTCTTTCTTCTATACTAGGTTTTGCAGTTCCTATATCCATAAATTTATATATCTGCATTGAATCTGCTGATATAATTTCTCCATTTATTTTTTTTGCTAATTTTATAGATAACGCTGTTTTCCCTGATGCTGTTGGCCCTGCTATTACTATAACTTTAGGTTTATTCATAATTACTCTCCCAAAAATTATTTTCTACTAAACTTTCTTTCTAAATCGTATTTAGTATATTTTATTGCTGTTGGTCTTCCATGAGGACAAGTAAATGGATTTGGTAATTCTAATAATTGGTCTAACAATTTTTTTACTTCTGACTTGTCTAGTTTCATTTTTCCTTTTACTGCAGCTTTACAAGCTATTGTAGCAATAAATCTATCTTCTCTTTCTTGAAGTGCTGTTCTTGAAAAATTATTTATTTCATCTATTAATTCCATAAATAATTGCTTTGTATTCATTTCCATACATATATTTGGGACACCTGTTAATTTTATTGTATTTTCTCCAAATTCTTCTAATGTAAATCCTGCTTTTTCAAACATACTTAAATTTTCTTTTACAAGTTCTGCTTCTTTATGTGTTAATGAAATTACATCTGGTAAAAGCATAAGTTGTGAATCTTTATCATCAGAGCTATAATAATTTTCTTTTACTTTTTCATACATAATTCTTTCATGTGCTGCGTGTTGATCTATTATATACATTTCTTCTAAAAATTCTATTATTATATATGTATCAAATGCAATCCCAATAAATTTATAACTATTTGAATCCATATCTCTAAACTCTGGCATTTTTTCAGAATTTTCATTATTAATTATAATATCTTCTATTGGTAGTTTTTCATCAGTAACTTCTGTTGTATCATCTCTTAGAAATTCTACTTTATCATCTAAATCATTACTTTCTTCATCATCTACTTCTTCTACTTTTGGTTCCTCTGAAACTTCTTCATTACTATTATTTAGTAAAGCCTTTTTCTTTATATCTTCTAATACTTCTCTTTCATTTTCTGTTAATTCTTTTCTTTCAACAGGTTCATTATTTGTAGAAACAGATGCCCCGAAAATTTTCTTGTACATATCTCCAAAGTCTTCTTTATTACTTTCATCTGTTTCAATTTCTTGTTCCACATATTCTTCTGAGTTTTCTATTTTTTGCTCTTCATTTATATCATTTTCTTCTGGATTTTCTACTTCTTGTTCTTCATCTATATTATTTTCTTCTGGATCTTCTATTTCTTGTTCTTCAACTATATTTTCTTCTAATTCTTGATTTTCAGATGAGTTATCCACAATTTCTTCATTAGTTGTGTCTTCTTTTGAATATTCTTCTTCTGTTTCTTCTACTTTATCTGCTTCATCATAATTTTCAACTCTACTATTGTATTTGTTTTCTTCTATTATTTTATTAATGTCATATACTGCATTAGGTTCTGCCTCAGATATTCCAAGCTCTTTTAATCCACTCCTAAACTGATTAATTTCTTCTAGTTTTTCTTCTTTATTTTCGTTAGAATTATCTATTTCTTCTACTTCTACATCAGTTTTTTCTTCTTTTTTATTAAATAGATTTTTAAATTTTTTAGCAAATAACTTTTCTTTTACTTTTTCAATTTTATCATTTTGTTCTAATTCTTCTTTACTAGGTTTTATTTCTGTTATTTCTTCTTTAGTAGTATCTTCATTTGCTTCTTCTACATATTCATGTTTTCCTCTTGATAATTTTGTTATTTCTTCTTCTTTTTCTTTTACAACATTTTCTACTAATTCACCTTTAGCAAGTCCAGATTTAATTGCATGATATACACTTTTAAACACTTTATCTTCTTCTTCAAATCTTACTTCAAGTTTTGCTGGATGTACATTTACATCAACAAGCTCTGGATTAATTTTTATGTTTAAAATTAAAAAACCATATTTATTAATAGGAATTAATCCTTTAAATGCTTGTTCAGCAGCAGCAGATAAAGTCTTATCTTTTATATATCTTCCATTTACGAAAAATATTTGATGAGACCTATTAGACCTACATATTTCAGGTTTTCCTATAACTCCTGAAACTGTTATTCCATTTAATTCATATTCAACATCTAAAATAGCTTCTGCAACATCTTTTCCATAAATGCTATAAATCACACTTTTTGTTTCACCATCTCCATTAGTTTGAACAACAGTCTTTCCATTGTTTATTAATTTAAAAGCAATATTTCTATTTACAAGTGCAAGTCTTGTAATTACATCTTCTATATATCCTGATTCTGTGAAGTCTTTCTTTAAAAATTTATATCTAACTGGAGTATTAAAAAATAAATTAGTAACTGTTATACTTGTCCCTATTCCGCATCCAGCTATTGTTCTCTCTAATACTTTTCCACCTTCTACAACTATTTTACTTCCAATTGCACTTTCTTGAGTTCTTGAAACCATTTGAACATTTGCAATAGCCGCAATACTTGCTAAAGCCTCACCTCTAAACCCCATAGAAGTTATTTTAGAAATATCTTCTGATGTTCTTATTTTACTAGTTGCATGTCTTTCAAATGCTATTTCTATATCATCATCTTTTATCCCTTTTCCGTTATCAGTAATTCTTATAAAAGAAATTCCTCCATTTTTAATCTCTACTATTATTTGAGTTGCACCAGCATCTATTGAATTTTCCACCATTTCTTTTACTACTGATGCTGGTCTTTCAATAACTTCTCCAGCAGCAATTTTATTTATTGTTAGATCATCTAATAAAACTATATTTCCCATTCTTTCCTCCGTATCTTATGTACATATACTGAAAGAATTATATCATTAAAAAATTTTTTTTTGTACTACTTTTTAATAATTAAAATATTTTTTAAATTATATATTTGTCTTATAGTAACATCTTTTTTGTTTTTGAATAATATATAACATACAAATGATTTATATTTAATTACTTAAATTTTTAAAGGAGGTACTTGAAAATGCCAGAAAATAGAGGTTGTTGCGGTGGTTTCGGTAATGGTTCAGACTGCTTATGGATTATAATACTTTTAATAATCATATTCTGTTGTTGTGGAAATAATAACAATGGTTGTTGCTAGTTTATAGCAAATGATTTTTAAGCCCCAAAAGATAAAAGTGATAAATAAAAAAGAAGATAGATTTAGTTTCTACTAAATTCTATCTTCTTTTTATTATGAGATTACATCATCATTTGTTCTTGCATTCCTGGTACTTCTGGTGTACCTGCATTTTTTTCTTTTTTTGTAGCAACAGCTGCTTCAGTAGTAAGTATCATAGATGCAACACTTTCTGCATTTTGAAGAGCTGATCTTGTAACTTTTGTTGGATCAACAATTCCAGATTCTTTCATATTTACATATCTTTCTTCTTTAGCATCAAATCCAACTCCATCTTTTTCTTTCTTTACTTTATCTAAAATTACTGCTCCCTCAAGACCAGCATTTGTAGCAATTTGTCTTACTGGTTCTTCTAATGCTGCAATTATTATTCTAACTCCAATTTTTTCTTCTTCTGAAACACTTTCAAGTAATTTTTCAACTTTTGGAATTATATTTATATATGCTGTTCCACCACCTGAAACAATTCCTTCTTCAACTGCTGCTTTAGTAGCAGATAGTGCATCTTCAATTCTAAGTTTCTTTTCTTTCATTTCTATTTCAGTAGCTGCTCCTACTTCTATAACTGCAACTCCGCCTGTCATTTTCGCTAATCTATCTTGTAATTTTTCTTTATCATAAGAACTTAATGTATTTTCAAGCTCAGCTCTTATATGTTTAACTCTATTTTGTATATTTTCTTTTTCTCCTGCACCATCAACAATTATTGTACTTTCTTTTTGAACTTTTATTTGTTTTGCTCTTCCTAAATCATTAACTGTAATATCTTTAAAGTCAATTCCTAAATCTTCAGTAACAACTCTACCACCTGTTAATACTGCAATATCTTCTAATATATCTTTTCTTGTATCTCCAAAACTTGGAGCTTTAACTGCAACTACATTTAATACTCCTCTTAATTTATTTAATATTAATGTAGATAAAGCTTCTCCTTCTATATCATCTGCAATTATTAAAAGTTTTCCAGATTGAGACATAAGCTCTTCTAATAATGGTAATATTTCTTGTATATTTGATATTTTTTTATCTGTTATTAATATATATGGATTTTCCATAACAGTTTCCATTTTTTCAGTATCTGTTACTAGATATGGAGAAATATATCCTTTATCAAATTGCATACCTTCTACTACTTTTACTTCAGTATTAGAAGTTTTAGATTCTTCTATTGTAATAACTCCATCTTTTGATACTTTTTCCATTGCATCTGCAATTAAATTTCCTATAACTTCATTGTTTGCAGATATACTTGCAACTCTTGCAATATCATTTTTTCCATTTATACTAGAACTAATTTTCTTTAATTCTTCAGTTGCTATTTCAGTTGCTTTATCCATACCTCTTTTTATAGACATTGGGTCTCCACCAGCTGCTATATTTTTTATTCCTTCTTTTATCATTTTTTGTGCTAAAACTGTTGCTGTTGTAGTTCCGTCTCCTGCAACATCATTAGTTTTTATAGATACTTCTTTAACAAGTCCTGCACCCATATTTTCATAAGAATTATCAAATTCAATCTCTTTTGCTATTGTAACACCATCATTTGTGATAAGTGGTGAACCATAACTTCTATCTAATACTACATTTCTTCCTTTTGGACCTAAAGTAACTTTAACTGTATCTGCTAATTTATTAATTCCATCTAGTAAAGATTTTCTTGCATCTTCACCATATTTAATTTCTTTTGCCATAATAACCTCCTAAAAATCTTAAATCTTTTTATTTTTTTACTCAATAATAGCCAATATTTCAGATTGTCTTATTATTATATAATCTTCATTTTCATACTTTACTTCTGTTCCAGCAAATTTGCTAAGTATTACATTGTCACCCTTTTTTACAATTATTTCTTCTCTTCTTCCATCAACTATTGCTCCAGGGCCAACAGCAATAACTTCTGCAATTTGAGATTTTTCTTTACTTGGTGTAAGAATAATTCCACTTTTTGTTGTATCATCTCCATCCTTCATTTTTACAAGTACATTACTTTCTAATGGTTTTATCATTTTACTACCTCCTTTTTAGCACTCTTAAGTGCTATTTGCTAAATATTATACCCTTTTATATATTTTGTCAATAGATTAAATAAATGTTTTTAATTTATTTAAT
>JAAWJE010000051.1 GCA_022796725.1 Clostridia bacterium
ACCGGGAATCAGAAAACGAAATGTTAAAAATAATATTATAAGTGCTGTTGAAGCGGCAACTGGGCTTGCTGTCCATAAAATACAAGTGTTTGAAATGGGAAAATAATATTAAATTAGGAGGGCTTAAAATGAAACTTAAGATTTTAAATAAAAAACAAGTAGGTATGGTATGTGTTTCACTAGCATTAGTTTTGCTAGGATATTTAGCATACTTAGGTAATGGAAGTTATATTGATGAGAATATTGCAAATAAAATAGCAGATATTAATAATAATAGTGAAACTTTAGGAGATGTACAATTAGTAAGTACGCAAAATACATATCAGGAAAATTCAGTAGAAGAAAATACTATACAAGAAAATAAAACAAATGAAGAAACTTTAAACAAAGATAATGAGGATAATTATTTTGAAGAATCAAGATTAGAAAGAAATAAAATGTATTCAGAAACAATCGAAGTATATGAAGATATTCTAGCAAATGATAGTATTAGTGAAGACCAAAAAGTTATTGCAGAAAATGAGATAGCAGCAATTACAAATATAAGAAATGGAATAGTAGTAGCTGAAAATTTAATTAAAGTAAAAGGATTTGAAGATGTAGTTATTTTTGTAAATGATGCAACAGCAACTGTTGTTGTTAAAATAGAAAGACTGAAAAAAGAACATATTGCTCAAATACAAAATATTATAACGAAACAGCTTTCTATTGACGTAAAAGACATATCAATAACTAATAGAGAAGAATAAAAATTAAATATATTTTGAAGTTATTGCATTTAAAAATTTTATATAATATAATCTTTTTGAAAATATTTTTAAAAGGAGAAAAAATGAATACAAAGTATAAAAAATATAAAGTGTATTTAATATTATTAGGAATTTTTGCAATAATTTCTTTTATACTTGGATATCTTATGTATCAATCTAAAGTATCTGAAAAAGAATGGTTTGATGAAATATATGAGGTTGTTATAAATGGAGAAGAAAAAGAGCAAAATGATATAGTAGATAAATTTAATAAGTCTATTAAAGAAAAAGATAAAAAATATACTAAAGAAAGTATAAAACAAAAACTTGATGAAACTAAAAAAGGTGAGATATATGTACTTCTTGAAAATGGAAAAGATGCAGATGTTATAAGTGTCTTATCAATGCAATATTTAAGTATGTTTAATGGATATATGATGATAGTAGCATTTTTGATTTTTGTTGAAAAGAAGTTCTTAAAATCATTAAATAATGTACTTAGAATTATACTTAATATTATAGCAGTAACGATGCTAATACCATTTTCATATTACGTAATTATGCTTGGAATTTTTGGACTTCCAATTGCAGTTATTTATTGTTTATATAAATATTTTAAAACAAGAAAATTATTAGATACAAAAAATCAAGATGAATGTGTAGATGTACTCGGAAAAGTTGATGCGAATAAAATTTTTTCTAATGAAGAGAATAAAGATATAAATAATATAAAAAAAGAAATTTCAAATAATGATAGTAAAAATGATTAAATACATAAAATATAAGAAGTAGGAGGATTATTATGTTAAGAAAAATAGCGATTTTAACAAATGGTGGAGATGCTCCAGGATTAAATGCAGTCATAAGAGCAATTGTAAAAGTAGCTGAAAAAAATAATGTTGAGGCTTATGGATTTATTGAAGGATATAAGGGATTGCTAGAAAATAATTATATTAAGTTGGATTCTAATGGAAATGCAGCAGGACTTCTTCATAGAGGAGGTACAATAATTGGTGCTTCAAATAGTACTAATGTATTTAATTTCCCAGAAAAAGATGAAAATGGACAAGTTGTATATAAAGACTTATCAAATAAATGTATGGATAATTTAAAAGCTTTAGGAATAGACTGTTTATTTACATTAGGTGGAGATGGAACTCAAAAATCAGCAAGAGATTTTTCAGTTAAAGGATTAAATGTTATAGGAATTCCTAAAACAATAGATAATGATGTTGCATATACTGATGTTACATTTGGATTTAATACAGCAGTAGAGGTTGCAACAGAAGCATTAGATAGATTGCATACAACAGCTGCGTCACATCATAGAGTAATGGTACTTGAAGTTATGGGAAGATATGCAGGTTGGATAGCTTTAGAATCTGCAATAGCAGGTGGGGCAGATGTATGTTTAATTCCAGAAATACCTTATGATATGGAAAAAGTTGTAGCTAAAATAAATGAAAGACAAAAAATGGGTAAAGGATTTAGTATTGTTGTAGTTTCAGAAGGTGCTAAACCAAAAGATGGAAGTATTACAGTAAAAAGAACTTTAGATGATGGAAAAGGTGTAGATAATGTAAGACTTGGCGGAATAGGAGAAAAAGTAGCTATGGATATAGAAAATATGACTGGAATGGCTACAAGAAATACTACACTTGGATATGTTCAAAGAGGAGGTTCACCAATTCCTTATGATAGAATATTATCTACAAAATTCGGAAGTAAAGCTATGGAACTTGCATTAGAAGGAAAATTTAATGTACTTGTAACATATAATAATGGTCATTTATCTTGTGCAAGTTTAGAGGATGTTGTTGGAATGAATAAAGAGATAGGAGCAGCTTCAGGAAGTACAGCAGAGACAAATATAAGAAAAATAGAGAAAGACAATGAAGAATTGACAATAGCAAGAAATATAGGGATATGTTTTGGGGATTAAATTTAAGAGATTAAGAAAAGCTATTATGCAGTTGCATAATGGCTTTCTTTTTAGTATAATTATGAAGGTAATATAGATTTTAGGAGAGATTATATGATAGATTTTAAAAAAATAATAGCTGATAAAATAAATAAAGTAGTTGAATTAGAAGAAGGATTAGAAAAATATATTGAAACTCCACCAAATAAAGAATTAGGAGATTTTGCTTTTCCATGTTTTTCACTTGCTAAAGCACTTAGAAAATCACCTATGATAATAGCAAGTGAAATAAAAGAAAAAATAGATATTTCAGATAATAGTATTGAAAAAATAGATATACAAGGCGGATATTTAAACTTTTTTATAAATAAAGAACTTCTAAAAAAAGAAGTTTTAAAAGAAATAGATGAGCAAAAAGAAAATTATGGTTCATCTAATATAGGAAATGGAAAGAAAGTTATAGTAGAATATTCTTCACCAAATATTGCAAAACCATTTCATATAGGACATTTAAGAAATACATTAATTGGGTTAGCATTATATAATATTTATAAATTTTTAGGATATGAAGTTATTGGAATAAATCATCTTGGAGATTATGGTACTCAATTTGGTAAGATGATTGAAGGATATAAAAGATGGGAAAAAGAATATGATTTAGAAAATAATCCAATAGATAAATTAACTGATATATATGTTCGTATAAATAATCTTTGTAAAGAAGATGAAAAAGTATTAGAAATATGTAGAGATAACTTTAGAAAACTTGAAGAGGGAGACAAATATTGTGTAGACTTATGGAATAAACTAAAAGACATAACTTTAAAAGAATTTCAAAGAATATATGATTTACTTGGAGTAAAATTTGATTCAGTAAAAGGTGAGTCTTTTTATTCAGATAAGATAGATGCAGCAGTTAATATATTAGAAAATAAAGGAATACTTAAAGAATCAGAAGGTGCTGAAATTATTGACTTAGAAGATAAAGGACTCGGAGTATGTATTATAAAAAAATCTGATGGTTCTTCAATATATGCAATAAGAGATTTAGCTACATTAAAATATAGAGCAGATACTTATGATTTTGATAAATGTTTATATGTAGTTGCTTATGAACAAGCTGCATATTTTAAACAAATATTTGAAATTGCAAAATATTTAGATATACCAGAAAAGTGTGTAGAAGGTCTTAAACACATATCTTATGGAATGACAAGACTATCTACTGGTAAAATGTCTACACGTGAGGGAACAATTGTAAAAGCTGATGAGCTTTTACAAGAAGCTATTGATAAAGTAGATAAAATAATAGAAGAGAAAAATCCAGAAATGGAAAACAGAAAAGAAGAGGCAACGAAGATTGGTATAGGAGCAGTAGTCTTTAATAATTTATGTACCACTCTTATTAAAGACCAAGTATTTGACTGGAATACTATATTAAACTTTAATGGAGAAACAGGACCATACATACAATACATATATGTACGTACAAAAAGTGTTTTAGAAAAAGTAAATAAAATTCCAACATTTAAGGAAATAGATATAACTAAATTAAATGATAAAGAATCATTAAATGTTATAGAAATTTTGTATGGATTTAGAGATATAGTTATATCAGTATCAGAAAAAAACGAAACATCAATTCTAACAAGATATTTGCTTGATTTAGCAAAGGCATATAGTAATTTCTATAATGAAAATAAGATTATAACAGAAGATGAAGAACTAACTAAAGCGAGATTATATTTGAGTTATGCAACAGGCATTGTTTTGAAATTAGGAGCTAGATTACTTGGAATAGAAATGCCAAACAAGATGTAATTGTTTTAGGAGGAAGAAATGGAAAAGAAAAAAATTATTATTTTGTCATCAATTATATTTGTGATAATTATTACAATCATAGCTATATTATTTAGTACTAATAAAAAAAATAAGAATGAAAAAAAATCAGAAATAAATATTGATTGGGAAAAGTCATACACTAATATACTAATAGATAATAAAAATATAGAGAATATTACAAATATAGAAATTCAACTTTGTGATATAGATAAAAACAAAATTCCAGAACTTCTTATTTATGGATTACTACCTTCAAAGGAGTATATTGTAGATATTTATAAAATAGATGATAAGAATAATAATGTAAAAACTTCTATTACTTCTAAAAATCTTACAGATATACTTTTGTTATATGACTTTAACAAAGATGATTATATTTGGTATGGAGTAGAGAAGAATATTTCTCAGTATAATATAAATGAATTTAATGTTCTAAAAGGAGAGTATAATTCTGAGACAACCTTAAATGGATATGAGAATAAATATTATGAAATAACTGAAAATTATAGTGGAAAAATTAATTTTAATAAAGAGGATAAGGAAGAAGAAAAAATTAAATCTCTAGAACTTGCCAAACAGAGATATATAGAAACAGACTTAATGATTACAGATAAAGTAAAATTAGATGTTGAACTTGCTAAAAAAATAAACAATCTAAATAAAATAGATTCAAGTAAAGATTTTGTGTATTCAGTTGTAGAATACGGAGATTATAAATATCCTGCTATAAATATTAATACAGAGAGTGTAAGAAATATTAATAATGAAATAAAAGAAAAATATGGTTTTACAGAAACAGATGCTAAAAGTTCTCAGCTATCTATTAAAGGAATAGAGCAAATAACTTATGATTATTATATAAACAATAATATATTATCTGTATTAGTAAAAAAGGGTGAAAATTCTAGTACTTTAGTAAATAGTTATAATATAGATATTTCATCAGGAGAAAAAGCAGATACTACTAAAATAATAGAAAATAAGGGGTTTAATACATCTGAAGTTATAGAAAAAATTATAGAAATATCAGAAAAAGAATTTAATTCTTCTATTGAAAGTAAAAAATCAAATATGCTTCAATATTGGAGTACAACTTATGAAAAAGAAGAGAATACATGGAAAGAAGAACTGAATAATAATGCTAAAAATCTAAGCAATATATACTTAAATAAAAATGGAGAGTTATGTGTATTATTAGATTTTAAAGAGCCAGGTGGAGAATGGGTATGTATAAAAACAATAGAAATAAATGTTAGTAAAGGATATTCACATTATTATATAAAGCATCAAGGAAGTAGTTTAAAAAATAATAATGTCATAAATCAAAGTAATCCAGAAGATGGTCAAAATCAAGATAATCCACATGATGTTCCTATGACTGAAGGAGCGATAACAAAAGAAGAAGCACATACTTTAGCAGAAAGTGTATGGGGTAGTAAATCTAGAGCAACAGGATTTGAAATTAATTATTCGTATATAGCTATAATAAAAGATGAGGCTGGAAATGAATATTATTTATATAATGTAAAATGGTTTGCTCAAAATCACTGGTCATGGATAGGAACAATATTTGTATCAGTAGATGGAGAAATGTATAAATTAGGAGATAATCCTTTAGTATCTGCTACAAGTGGTCAAACAGTAACAGGAATGTTAGAAGGTGGGACATTTTAAATAAGAAATAAAGTAAAAAAAGACTTGCTTTTAATAGTGTAATTTGATATTATTTAAAAGCAAGTAATTATGCCGGTGTGCTGGAATTGGTAGACGGGGCAGACTCAAAATCTGTTGTCAGCAATGGCGTGTGGGTTCGAGTCCCACCACCGGCACCAGTGTGAATGTTCTTATAGGATTTAACGTCTTATAAGAACACTTTTTTTGTCATATTCCTATTTTAGATATTTTATATAAGTATCATTTAAGATTTGCATTTGAGATATAGCTACTTTGTTTAATTTTTCAAGTCTTTCAGCTTGTTTTAATCCTTCATTTATAAAAACAGAATTTAAATTTTCTAAATTTGCTAAACATATTAATTCATTTATTGTTGCATAATCTCTTATATTTCCATTTAAATCAGCATTTTTATCACGCCATTCTTTTGCTGTCATTCCAAATAAAGCCATATTTAAAACATCAGCTTCTTCTGCGTAGACAAAATTTATTTGATTTTTAGTTAGTTCTTTAGGGACTAAATTGTTTTTAATTGCATCAGTATATATTCTATAATTAATTTTTGAGAGTTCTCTTTTAGCATTCCAACCTATTTGTTTTTGTTCTTCCACTTTTAATCTTTCAAACTCTTTTATTAATAATAGTTTAAACTTGGGACTAATCCACATTCAAAATTCAAAAGCAATATCTTTATGAGCATAGGTTCCACCATATCTTCCAGCTTTTGAGATTATTCCAATTGCATTTGTTTTTTCAGTCCATTCTTTTACACTTATTTTATAACTATTTAAACCTGCTTAACTTTTAATTATGGCGAATTCGCCATAATTAAAAGTAGGATTATGTATTTCTTCCCAAATTCCCAAAAATTCAATAGTATTTCTATTTCTTAACCAGTCTGAAACAAAGAAATCACCATCTTTTAATTTTAGCATATCAGTAATTGAAATTCAATTTTTATATAAGATATCTTTTGATTTAAAACACTTAATTCTGCCATACATTTTCCTCCGTTTTTAATTAAAATAACAATTAATTCATATTCATTATAGCAACATAAGTCCTAAAAGCAATATTATATTGAAAATTTTATAAGAAATTTCACTTTTATTTTTAACTAAAAAGTTCGTTAAATAGTTCATTTTACTAATTTTTACAATATCTTTTATTATCAGATGAAATAATATTAAAGTGTAAAAATAGCAATAACATAAAAGGTTTTACTATATTAGATGAAAATTATATTGTTATACAAGATGATGTTGAAGATTATATTGAAAAAACAAAAAAGATTGCATGAAAAAGGAGTAAACTATTGTGGACCTGTTGATTGTAGAAAAATAGATGGAATCTCATACGCACTTGAATATAGAGCTCATTGTTTTGAAATGAATCATTATTACAAATTTTGTGATAAACACGTTAATAGTGCTAAAGAATATATGGATACTTTTTTAGAATATATGGAAGTATTAAAAATATTATCAAATGCTACAGGAGAACAATATTTGAAATTTTTTGATGATAATGAAAAAAAGAAGGTTTAAGACTAGATTATTGTAATTATGGAAATTTATTCTATGACAAAAATCAGAGTTTTTCTTTTATTGATGTATACTCAGTACGAGATATAATAGTACATATAGTAAATCCAAGATTCAGAATGCAAACAAAATCTGGAAATATAAGTGTATTACCTAAAGAAATAGAAAAAGATTATAATACGTATATATCTAATATTTAAAAAAATATTAACAGGTTTATATCAATATGGTTATCAACAAGAAGAAATAAAGAAATTTATTGACTCAAGGTGTTATTCTTTTGATGAAGATAATTGTTTAAGTCAAGATGAACTGCAATGTAAAATAGAAGAAATGAATAGTATAAAAGAATGGTTGATATAGTTATAATTTATACTGTTTAAAAATTTTTACTACTTATAATAAATAAAGTTAAATTGACTAAATAGATTATTTTTGATATACTATCTAACATATTTAATTTATTGAAATGTTTCTGAAAGTTCACTATTAGTGGATGTTACTTTTAGCCCTAATAGTTTTACATAAATAATAAGCTTTATGACAAATGAAAAAAGTAGAATATGAACATTAGGAAGAGATATTAAGCAAAGCAACAATGTGTGACACCAGATGGAGGGATATATCATGAAAAAAATGTTTTATTTAGTACTATCAATTTGTATCATTTTAAGCTCATCTGCTTGTGGACGGAACAAGAAACAGGTAGAAGTAGAGAGCCGAGATGAATATTACAGGAGGCTTGCAGAAGAAATTACAGACTACCAGGACACATACGACTTGATTAAGGAGTATAGCGAAGATGAAAAGGAAAAAGAGGAATTTAAAAAAAGGCTTGCTTTTGAAGGAAATTATATAGTACAGGAGGCACTACTCAATTCAGAAGATTTATCTTCAGAGATTCTAACAATAATACTGGAGAATCCAAAATGGAAAAATCCAAATCAGAGTGAAGTAGTATCTCTTATAAAAGATAAAATAAAAGATTCAGAGCTAACGTCAGAGCAAGAAGTGAGAATATCTAAAATTGGAGAAACGGCACAGTTAGGATTATTAGCCAGAGAAGAGCTTTGTTGTGAAGCTTTATGTTATATTGCAGACACAGAGACTACACTGATTAAGAATTTAAATTACTATGAGTATAGAGATTTATTTTATCAGCAGGGAGCAAGAGAGTGGAGTGATGAAGAAAAAATCCAATTAATAAATACTGAGAATAAAAATATTATAAAGGGACTATCATTAAAAAAATAACTTAAAAATCTAATGTTATATATTCATCTTTTTTCGAAAACAACAAATAATTTGTTAAAAAGGGAAATCTCGTAAGAGGTTTCCCTTTTTAAATTATAATAAAATAATTGATTTTAATATTTGTATTATTATTTTTTTAGTCATTTTTATTGCATTTATAAGAAAATAATAATATTATTTAAAAAAGATTACTCTTTTAAATAATATTATATATTTTTGAAAGGTAAAATTTTTATGTATGATGAAATAATAAAGAATTTAGAAAAGCAAATTAATATAGAAATAATAAAAAAATCTAGATTACATTTAGGAATATTTACAGAACCATGTTTAACATATATGATTAATGGAGAAAAAACAATTGAATCAAGATTTAGTAAAAATAAAATTGCACCATATAATCAAATAAGCAAAAATGATATTGTATTAGTAAAGAAATCTGGAGGAGATATAATTGCATATTTTACTATAAAAGAAGTTTTATTTTTTGATTTAAGTAAGTATTCAATTAATGAAATAAGAAATAAATATGAGAAAGAATTATGTGTTAATGATGAGTTTTGGAAAATTAAACAAAACAGTAATTATGCTACATTAATTAAGATTGATAAAATATATAATCTTAAACCATTTCATATTTCAAAAAAAGGAATGCAAACATGGATTGTTCTAAATAAATAATATTTAAAGGATGAAAAAATGAGTTTAGTAATAGAAAAATTAAGAAAAGAAGATTTAAAAGAGGCTATAAGTATATATGATGAAAATCATAATTTAAAGTCTGATTATGAAAAACTACTTAAAATATATGAAGAAATATATACAAATAATTTATATCATAATATTGTAGCTAAATTAGATGGAAAGATAGTTCGGGCTTGCAACTGTTATTATAAATTATGATATAGTAGAAGAATTAAAGCCATTTTTAACGATATGGAATTTTGGAGTAAAAAAAGAATATAGAAGACAAAAAATTGGAACAAAAATGTTTGAATATATAAATAAAATTGCAGAAGACAATAACTGTAGTTTTATATCTTTAATAGCAAATAGTAATAATAAAGAAGCACAATTATTCTATGAAAAATTAGGATATAAGAAAGAAGTAGGATATGTAAAAGTTATAAATAAAATATAGGAGGAAGATATATATGGATGTTATATCAGGTTGCATAGTAACTAAAGATAATAAAATTTTATTAGTACAAGAAGGATTAAAAGATTGTTATGGAAAATGGAATCTTCCAGCAGGAAAGACAGAAAATTTTGAAAAAATAACAGATGCAGCAATTAGAGAAACATTTGAAGAAACAGGTTTAAAAGTTAAACTTACAGGAGTACTACCAATTGCAGAAAGAATAATAAAAGATAAAACTTTTGTTGCTGTTAGATTTGTAGCTGAAGTCATAGGAGGAGATATAAATTTCGATTCTAAAGAGATAATAGATGCAAAATGGTTTGATATAGAAGAAATAGAGAATATGACAAAAGAAGAACTAAGAAGTTATGAACTTAATAGAAAACTTATTGAAAATTATAAAAAGAATAAAATTTATCCAATTGATATATTTGATGATAAACAATATATAAATTAATCATAAGGAAGTAAATATGAGAATTGAAATAAGAAAAGCAAATATTAATAATTTAGAAGATATTCAAAGATTAAATCATAAATTATTTGAATTAGAATATAGTAATTTTGACTCTTCTTTAAAGGTAGGTTGGTCTTATGAAGAAGAGGGCATAAAATATTTTAAAGATATGCTAACTAACGAAATTGTATTTATTTGTATAGATGAAAATGATAATATAGTTGGATATTTAGCAGGAAGGGCTAATACTAAAACATCATATATAACTAAATCTGTAGCAGAAATTGATAATATGATTATAGAAGAAAAATATAGAAAAGAAGGATTGGGAACTAGATTAATAGATAAGTTCAAAGAATATTGTTTAAATTTAGGAATCCAAGAATTAAAAGTTACAGCTAGTAGCAAAAATACTAATGCTATTAATTTTTATAAGAAAAATGGATTTGAAAATTTTGAAACTACTTTAAAAATGAAATTAGATAAATAAAAATTGTGCAAACTCAAAAAAGAAATTATTTTCATATAATATCAAAGAGGTGGTATTTTTGAAAATAAAAACTTGGCAAATAATATCTGTAATTTTTTGCTTTATACTTGGAACATCATTACATTTTGTATATGAATTATCAGGAGAAAATAACATAATTGCAATTTTTAGTAGTGTAAATGAGAGTACATGGGAGCACTTGAAACTTGTATTTTTTCCAATGCTTATAACTGCCATAATAGGATTTTTTGTAGTAGAAAAGAAAAATAATAATTATTGGTTTGCACAAATGATAGGAATAATATGTAGTATGCGGATTTATAACAGTATTTTTCTATACATATACAGGGATTATTGGGCGAAACTTTAGCTTTTTAGATATTGGTTCTTTTTTTGTAAGTATAATACTTGGAGAGTTTGTAATATATAAAATTGTGAATTTTAATACAGATTTAAAATTAGAGAAGATTAGTTTATCAGTGATAATTATAATTCTTTTAAGTTTTATAGTATGTACTTTCGACCCACCAAAGATAAATTATTTTAAAGATCCAGTAACAAACAAATATGGAATAAATGCAAAATAAAAAGGAGATAAAATGTATAATTTAGGAATTATAGGAGTAGGATTTTTAGGAAGCTCTTTAATAAAGAGCTTATCTAAATAAGAAAAAATGGACAAGATAGTTATTTATGATATAGATGAAAGCAGTTTGAAATTATCTAAAAATAGAAAAGGAAAAATAAAATGGAGAATAATATAAGTATAATAAAAATAGATAAAAATTTAAGAAAGTACTATTTAGATATTTTAAAAATAATTTCTTGTATAGCAGTTATTGTACTGCATACTTGTTCAAGAGATATGAAATTAGTATCACCAATTTCAAATAGGTATCAAGTACTTAACTTTTTTGATAGCCTTACAAGGTTTGCTGTTCCAATATTTGTTATGGTAAGTGGAGCATTGTTTTTAAATAAAAATAAAAAAGTTGATGTAAAAAGGTTATATACTAAAAATGTTCTAAGACTATTTAGTGCATATTTATTTTGGAGTATTGTATATGGTTTATTTTCATATTATTGTTTGAAAAATTACACATCTTTAATAAGTGCAATGCAATCAGTTATGCTTATGAGTTACTTTCATTTATGGTTTATTCCAATGATGATTTCAATATATCTATTAATACCATTTTTAAAAAAGATAGTAGATAATTCAAATAAAAATGAAATTTTTACGATAATAATGTTATTTTTTATATTTAAAATTGTAAATGATACAATTTGTAGATTTGATTATCCAGAACTTGAATATATACAAGCAATATTAAAGAGATTTTTGATTTCAAGAGTAGTAGGATTTGTAGGATATTTCTTTCTAGGATACTATTTAAGTACTTATAAAATAGATAAGAAAAATAGAATAATAATTTATATTTTAGGAATATTAGGATTAGCTATGTGTACTTTAATAAATAGTATTTGTTCAATAAAAAATGGAAAATTTGCAGAATATTTATTAAATGATTTTACAATAACAACATTTTTTGAAGCTATTGCTATATTTACATTTATAAAGTATGGTATAGAAAAAATAGATATTTCTTATAAAGCAGGTAAAATTATTGAAAGGATAACTGCTAATTCATTTGGAATTTATTTAGTACATATGTTATTTATGGATTATATAAGAGAAAGGATAGGATTTTCTACTCTTTCTATAAATGCTATTTTTGCAATTCCAATTATGACAGTTTCTGTGTTCTTATTAAGTTATATAACAGTAGCACTAATTAGAAAAATTCCAGTAGTAAATAAATATATAGTTTAAATAGTAAGGAGAGTATTATATGAAAGTTTTAATAGGTACTAAAAATCAAGGAAAAATAGAAGGAGCTAAAAAAGCACTAGGGCATTATTTTGATAATATTGAAATTGTGGGAATACCAGTAAATTCAGATGTACCAGATCAACCAGTAAATAATCAAATTTATGAAGGTGCTAAAAATAGAGTAAAAAATTTAAAAAAATATGCTGAAGAAAATAATGTTGAAGCAGATTTATTTTTAGCAATTGAAAGTGGAATAAATGATTTATTAGGGAGATGGATGATTACTAATATTGCAGTAATTGAAGATAGTAAAGATTTTGAAAGCTATGGTACAAGCCCATCATTTCCAGTCCCAGAAAATTTAGTAAAAGATATTATAGACACTGATTTAAGTCAAGTAATGAATAAATTATTTACTGAAGATGATGAAAGACATAATAGAGGTGGAGGAGTACAATTATTAACACATGATAAAATCTCAAGAATAGATTTAACAGAATATGCTTTTATTATGGCACTTACTAAATATATAAATGGTGAGAAATGGAGATAATAAGGAGAAAAAATGAGTAAATTTGAAAATATAATGATAACAGGAACGATAACAACAGCAAAGGAGGATAGTTTAAAAATATATGAAATTCTATCTGCTGAATTATCTAAATATACAAACAAAATATATTCACCTTTAGATACAATTAAATTTAAAGGAACTAATGAAGAAATGTATAAGAGAGTAATGACTTTGTTAAAAGAAACAGATTTAGTAATTGCAGAAATGAGCAGTCCTTCTACTGGTCAGGGAATGGAATTACAAGAAGCGGTAAGGTTAGATATCCCAATTATAATAATTGCTAAAAAAGGTAGTAGAATATCTAGTACAGTTTTAGGATGTGGTAAGATAAAAGAAGTTTTCTTTTATGATAGTATAGATGAAATAAAAGATAATTTTGTAGATATAATAAAAAAATTATAATTTAGGAGATAAGTTTATGGAATATATAAAAAGACTTTCTAAAGTGCCGTCATTTTCTAAAAATGGAATGGATGGATATAGCTTTGATTTAGATGATAAAAATATTAGTATTGATATTGAAGATGTATATAAAGGACATGATAAATATTGCATAAATACTAAAAGTACTCATATATATTATGTTTTAGAAGGAAAAGGAACATTTAAAATAAATGGAGAATTATATAATGTTCAAGAAGGAGATATAATAGAAATTCCTAAGAATACAGAATTTGTTTTTAAGGGAAAAATGAAACTATTTTTAGTAATGACACCAGCTTTTAATAAAGAGAACAATATAAATGGTATAGATAATGATTTATATAATTGATAGAGGTATAACTAAATGGATAAAAAGCAAATTGTTGTTTTTGGTGGTTGTTTTAACCCACCATTAAATTCTCACTTTTCATTAGCTGAACAACTAGCAAGTGAACACAAACAGATAGAAAAGATTGTTTTTGTTCCAGTAAATGAAAAATATAATAAAGATAATTTAATTAAAAATGAACATAGATATAATATGCTCAAATTAGTTTGTGATAAAAACGAAAAATTTGATGTTTCTAAAATAGAAATGGATAGTATTAGACCACTTTATACAATTGAAACTTTAGAAATTTTTAAAGAAATGTATCCAAAACATGAAATTGCTTTTACAATTGGAAGTGATAATTTAAAGGAATTACATACATGGAAAGAGTCAGACAAGTTAATGAAAGATTTTAAAATATATGTGTTAAAAAGAGATAAAGATAATATAGAAAATATTATAAATGGAAATAATAAATTAAAAGAAAATAAAGATACATTCATAGAAACTAGAAATAATATTACTACAAGTTTGAGTTCAAGTTATATAAGAGAAAGAATAAAAAATAATAAAAGTATAAGATATCTACTACCAGAAGAAATAATAAATTATATAGAGAAAAATAAGCTATATTATTAAGGAAAGGTTAAAATATGTTAGAAGAGAAAAGACTTAAAAAAGAAGCTGAAAATGCAATCAGTTGGATAAAAGAATATGTAGAAAGAGCTAATGCCAAAGGGATAATTATAGGGAATAGTGGAGGAAAAGACTCTGCTACTGTTCTTGCTATGGCAGTAAAAGCTATTGGAAAAGAAAAAGTGCTTTCTGTATTTATGCCATGTTTTTCAAGTAAAAATGACTTTGAAGATGCTAAATTAGTATCAGAATGTTTTAAAGTACAATTATTAAAAGTTGATTTAAGTAATAGCTTTATGGAAATGGAAAAAGAAATTAATAATCAAATAAAAGGTGAATTAATTAAAGAATCAACAATTAATATGAAACCTAGATTAAGAATGACCACATTATATGCTATTGCACAAACTTTAGGATATTTAGTAATCGGAACAGGAAATCTTTGTGAAGCAATGGTAGGATATACTACTAAATGGGGGGATAATAGTTCGGATTTTAACCCAATTGCAAATTTTACAGTAAATGAAGTTATAAAGATTGGGGAGTGGTTAGAAGTTCCTGAAAAAATCCTTAGAAAACCACCAGATGATGGACTTGGAGGAAGAACAGATGAAGAAAAAATGGGAATAAAATATAATCAAATTGAACAAATGATAGAAACAGGAAATATTTCAGAAGAAGATATTAAACAAGAAATTATAAAAAGATATAAAGCGTCCAAGCATAAAAGAAATCTTGTTCCATCTTATAAATTTGATAGAAAAAATTGTCTGAAAGAAATTTAGCTACAAGATATATTTATATATCTTGTTTTTTTATGTAAAAAATGGTAT
>JAAWJE010000083.1 GCA_022796725.1 Clostridia bacterium
TTATTATTTTTTTTAATATATTAAGAAATTAAATAATAAAACATTTACAAAATATTTTAATAAATATATAATTTATACATAATGGAGGAAGAAACATGAAAAAGAGTATAGGTATAATTATTCCAGTATTAATAGTTATTTTAATATCTGCATTTTGTATCAGTTCATATTATTTTGCTTATAGAGAAATAAAAAAAAGCAAAGAGCAATTAAATTCTTATGCAGATATTTCTAATCAATATATATTTACTACTGATACATATCCAAAAATCATGTCTATATCATCATTAGAAAATCTTATGGAAAAGTATTATAATTCATATACAGGAGAAAATTTAGAAGTTTTATCTAGTGAAACATCTGAGGAAATATTAAATAAATTAATTAATAATAAAATTGAAATAGCAATTTTGCCAACTCTTACAGAAGAACAAATAGAAATTGCAAATAAAAGTAATGTAAAACTTGAGACATTTGAAATAACAAAAGATGCTTTAGTGTTTATGACTAATAGCTCAAATACGATAAATAATATAACAGAAGATGAGTTAATAAAAATATATAATGGAAGTATTAAAAATTGGAAAGAAATTAAAGGAAATGATATAGAAATAAAATCATATCAGAAACCAGAAAAATCATTTATTCAAAATTATATGATTTTAAACATAATGAGAAATGAAAAGATAATAGATAATATTACTGAAAATATTGTTAAAGAAGATAGTGCAATAGCAAATATAAATTCAGAATACTATAGTCAAGAAGGTAGAATAGGTTATACATTATATAATTATTATAATTTTATGTATAATGATGTATCAAATGGAGTAATTAATTCTGATAAACTTATATCTATAAATAATGTTGCTCCAACAGCAGAAAATATTGCTTCAAATAGTTATCCTTATACAATAACTTATTATATAGTAATAAATTCATTGAGTCCACAAGGTGGAAATATAAGAAAATGGATATCTAATGTTATTTCTGAAAATGGAAAAAATATTGCTAAGGAGGCGGGATATATTGCGAGTAAGTAAAAATACAATAGTTTTCTTATTAATATTTTCAATAGTATGTATTAGTATAACAATAGCTGCAATATTATATACTAAATATACATGGAAAGACCAATCATCAGCTGTTATATTAGAAAATAAACGTATATCTAGTACTGAAAATAATAAACAAAATATTCAAATTGAAACAACAAGTAATGATATTACAAGTTTAAATGATACATACAAAACAAATGCACTAGATATAAAAGATAATATTTACAGAAATGGTGATACTGTAAAAAAAGAGAAATATAACGAAAAATTAAAAATAAATTATCCTGAAATTTCAGGTTTAGCTGATATTAATATAAAAACAGATATAAATAATAAAATAAGAGAAAAAGTATTCTCTATGTACAATGAAGAAGAACTAAAAGATAGTAATATAGAACATATAGAAATATCAGCAAATGCTACAGCAAGTTTTTCAGATATTTTATCTGTAAAAATATTAGCGAATAGAAACTATTCAGACGGAACAGAAAAAAAACAATATGCAGGACTAAATTATAGACTTGAAAATGGAGAAGAAATAAAATTTAAAAATTTGTTTATTACAGGGGCATCAATTAAAAATATATTAAGACATAGTGCATATAATTCCTTTGCATGGGAATATAAAAATGACAGAATAACAAATATGAAAAATGTAGATTATAGTAATATAGATGATTTAGTATTTAAAGCACTTAATGATTATTCAAAAAGTGAAAATCATAATTATTGGTTTGATAGCAAAAAGATTAGTATAGAACTTGCAGATAGAATAGTAGAAATACCAATGATGAACTGCTACGAACAAATTGCAATATATAAAAGATATATTTCAAAAAATAATTTATACTTAGCTACTTCTATGGCAAATAATATACCAATATTTGTAGATAGAGATGAATATTCTTTGATGGACATATATATGGTAGTAGATAATAATTTGATAATAGATATTAGTTTAGATACATCTGAAATAGATACATCTTTAGAAGCTGTAAATAAAGCCTTAGAGAATTATAAAAAAGCATTAAATGATGCGACAGATAGATTAAAGAAAAACAGCAAAGAAAAGAATAACGAATATACATATTTTATATCAAGAATAACAGCTAAAATTGATTTAGAAAATAATAAAATTATTTTTAATGAAAACACATATAAATATATAGCAGATAATAAAACAAAATTTGATGTATATATAGTTTCACCAATATTAAATGATAAAAGAACATCTTTGTATGGAGATAATAAAACAAAATTTGATTTAAAACAAAGAAATATAAAGATACAAAAGTTGACAAATGTGGTAGAATATAATTTACAGACAGGGGAATTATTTGAAAATGAAAAAATAGAGAAAAACAATAATGAACAGCCA
Organism: Clostridia bacterium; assembly: GCA_022796725.1. GTDB lineage: Bacteria > Bacillota > Clostridia > TANB77 > CAG-508 > UMGS1994. Next base: position 2,437 of record JAAWJE010000083.1, read on the forward strand.
GATTATAATGATAATAATACACAAAATAATGATAATCAAAATGAAGTAAATAATAATGAAACAAATAATGTACAAGATAATAACAATACAATTGATAATAGTTCAAATACAACTGGTAATGTTGTAAATGAAACTATACATAATAACGGAGATGATGATAATGATGATGAAAGCACAAGAGTTATATTCTAAAATTAAAAATGAAAAGATAATGAATTTTTTTCAAACTAAAACTTATGCGTTTATAGGACCATCAGGTACAGGAAAAAGTTATAGAGCGCAAATGGTAGCAGGAGAAAAAGGAATTGAATATATAATCGATGATGGTCTATTAATTAAAGGAAATCAAGTTTTAGCTGGTATTTCTGCTAAAAAAGCTCCAACTAAAATTGAAACAGTTAAAAATGCTCTTTTTATTAATGAAGAAAGAAAAGAAGAGATGCAAAAGGTAATAAAGAAAAATAGAATTGATAAAATATTAATTTTAGGTACTTCTGATGGAATGGTGGATAAGATAGCTGCAAATTTAGGATTATCTGCTATATCAGAAAGAATTTATATAAGTGAAGTAGCTACTGAAGAAGAAATGGAAACAGCAAGAAAAATAAGAGTAACACAAGGAAAACATGTAATACCTGTTCCTACATTTGAGATAAAAAAAGACTTTTCAGGATATTTATTAGATCCTCTTCAAATTTTTAAATCAAAAGGAAAAGATGAACAGCCATATATTTCTGAGAAATCAATAATAAGACCAACATTTAGTTATCTTGGAAAATTTACTATATCAGATAGTGTGTTTAAAGATATAATAATTAATGTTGCAGCAAAAGTTCCAGGAGTTCATAAAATATTGAAAATAAGAATAGATAATACTTCTAAAGAAATAGGTGGAGTATGTATATATATGGAGGTTTCTGTTAATTTTGGAACTAATATAGTTGAAACTCTAAATAGATTAAAAAAAGATGCAAGAAGAGAGATAGAGAATTTAACAGCAATGTATGTAGCAAAAGTTGAAATTGTTGCAAAACATATAAATATACCAGATAAGATTTAAGAAAGTAGGAGGAAAGTAAAATGATAGTAGCGATAGATGGACCAGCAGGAAGCGGAAAGGGAACAGTTGCAAAAATAATATCTAATAAATTAGGATTAGTAAATCTTGATACAGGAGTAGCATATAGATGTGTTGCAGTTAAAGTATTAGATAACAATTTAGAAATAGATGATGAAGTGGAAATTCCGAAACTTTTAGATAATATGAATATAGAATTTAAAAAAGAAAATGATATAGAAAAAGTATTTTTAAATGGAATAGATGTTACAGAAAGAATTAGAACAAAAGAAGTTACTAATATTGTATCTGAAGTATCAAGAATAGTACCACTAAGAATACGTGTTACAGATTTGCTAAGAAAAATGGCAGAAGGAAAAGATGTAGTTATGGAAGGTAGAGATATTACTACTTATGTATTTCCAAATGCAGAAATAAAGATATATTTAGATGCAAAAATAGAAGAAAGAGCAAAAAGAAGATATAAAGAAAATATAGAAAAAGGTATAGAAATGTCTTATGAAGAAGTATTAGAAAATGTTATTAGAAGAGATAAAAATGATAAAAATAAAAAAGTTGGAGCATTAAAAATTGCTGATGATGCTATTGTTGTAGATACAACAGAAAAAACAATAAGTCAAGTAGCAGATGAAGTAGAAAAAATAATATACTCAAGAAAATAGTTTTAGGAGGAAAAAATGATTATGAAATTTATACAAGCAATAGTAAAGGGAATTTGCTATATACTTGTTAAAATCATGTATAGAGTAGAAATTGAAGGAATAGAAAATATACCCAAAAATGAGGGTGTAATTCTTTGTGGAAATCATATTCATGCTTTAGATGCACCTGTATTAATAGTGAAGTCAAAAAAAGAAATATGTTTTATGGCTAAAGAAGAATTATTTAAAAATCCTATCTTTAAAATGATGGCAAATATGTATGGAGTATTTCCTGTAAGTAGAGGAAGGAAAGATACAGATGCAATAAGGAAGTCTTTAGAAATATTAAAACAAAATAGAATATTAGGTATTTATCCAGAGGGAACAAGAAATGGTATAGAAAAAGGAATTAAGCCTAAAAATGGAGCAGTTAATATAGCAATCAGAACAAATACAAAAATTGTACCATTTGGAGTTAAAGGTAACTTCAAACTTTTTAGTAAAGTAAAATATACATTTGGTAAGCCAATGGATTTATCAGGATATAAAGGAAATTCACATGATAAGGAAGTTATAGATATATTAACAAATGAATTAATGGCTAAAATAGTAGAACTTAGAGATAAAAATGAAAAAATAAACATCGCTATTGACAAAGAATAAAAAAACTAGTATACTATCTTAGTAACTTTAAGTTAAAAATATAATGATATATAAATAAACAAGAAGAAATGAGGGGGGAGTAAAATGGCACAACCAAAAAGAAGATGGTCAAAAGCAAGAACAGGACTAAAGAGATCTACATGGAAGATAGAAGCTAAAAATCTAGCTACATGCCCACATTGTCATCAACCAGTTATGCAACACAGAGTATGTTCAAATTGTGGATATTATAATGGAAAAGAAGTAATAGCAACAGAAACAAATGCAAACAATTAATTTTAAGAATATAAAAGAAACACATATAAGTTGTGTTTTTTTTTTATTTCATATATAATCTCTTAAAATAGGAGATTATATATGAGATTAAAAAATAAAAAAATAATTTTAGATATATTAATAATAGTATTTATAGCAGTATTTATATCTTTGCCATTACTTAGTAAAAATATAGATATTTTAAGAGATGATGGGATACAACATATAATAAGAGCAAGAGAAACAGGAGAAGCTATAAAAAACTTTGAAAGTTCTAAAATATTAGTAAATTTATGTAATAATTTTGGGTATTCTTGGGATTTATTCTATGGCAATTTTACATCTTTTATGGCAGGAATTATTTATATAATAATTAATTCAGAAATAATAGCATTTAAGATAACATTATTTTTACTTTTATTACTATCAGGAATTTCGATGTATGTAAGTATGAAAAGTATATTTAAAAATAATGCTATGAGCTTAATTGCATCTATAATATATATGACAGCACCATATCACTTAAATGATATGTATTTAAGATATGCAGTTGGAGAATTTGCAGCTTTTATATTTATTCCATTAGTATTTGCAGGATTAAATTCAATTATTAAAAAAGAAGAAAATAAAAATTATTTATTTCTAATTATTGGAGCATCTGGACTTATAGTAAGTCATTTACTTTCTAGTATTATTACTGCTATTTTTAGTTTAATATTTTTAATATGTAATATAAAAGTATTAAAAGATAAAGATGTATTAAAAAAATTAATTATATCAGTATGTTCTATATTATTAATAACTTCATATTATTGGATTCCGATGGTTGAGACATCAATAAAATCTGAATATGAAGTTTATGAAGAAAATAAAATGAGTACAGTAGAAAGTGTAAATTTTCATAGAGTAGGAGTTAAAACATTATTAAGTAGTAAAAATAATTTTCAAATACATGAAATAGGAATAGTTACAATTGTTTTAGTTTCAGTATCTATTTTTACATTCAAAAAGATAAAAAAAGAAGATAAAAAAATATATATTGTTTTCCTTATTTTTGGAATAACAAGTATAATACTTACAACTAAAATCATTAATTGGGAAAAACTACCTAAGCAGTTTTTAATTATACAATTTCCTTGGAGAATGATGGAATTTTCTACTTACTTTTTTAGTGTAATTTCTGGAGTAGGAGTTATAAATATATTAAAAAATATTAAATGGAAAGATATAGTATTTATTATAGTTATGTGTATATTATTAACGTTGCCACTTAAAAATAGAATTAATTATGAAAAAACTGAGGTTTTAAATCCTCAAATAGGAAAAGTATATGAAAATAGTAAATATAGAACTAATGCAGGTGCTGCAAAATTTGAATATTTGCCTAAAAAGGCTTATGAAAATATGGAATATATAGCATTTAGAGATAATAATATAAATGTTATTAATGGAAAAGCAGAAATAAGAAATGAAGAAAAAATTAATAAAAAGCTAAAATGTAACATACAACCTTATACAGACTATGTAGAACTAGAATTTCCATATATATATTATCCAGGTTATAACATATACTTAAATAACGAAAAAGCTAAATATAAAGAATCTGATAATGGATTTATAAAAGTAGTTATAGAAAATCAAAAAGGAAAAAATATAAAAGTAGAATTAAATTATACTGGAAGTAATTTAATGAAAATATCTTATGTATTATCAATAATAGGAGTAGTTTTAATTTTAATATTATTTTTTATAAATAGAAAAAGCAAAGAAGAAAGACAATAAATATATTGAAAAAAAACGAAAATTGGTATAAAATAGTACTACTTATAAAACAGAGGTGATAAAATGGCTAAACTGTCAGTAGCGATAGTTGGAAAACCAAATGTAGGAAAATCAACATTTTTTAATTATATAATAGGTCAAAGAATTTCAATAGTAGAAGATACTCCAGGAGTTACGAGAGATAGAGTATATGCTGTAGCAAACTGGAGAGGAGTAGATTTTACTTTAATAGATACAGCAGGAATTGAGCCAGAATCAGATGATATAATAATATCTCAAATGAGAGAACAAGCAAAAATTGCAATAAGTATAGCAGATGTAATAGTATTTATAACTGATATAAAACAAGGTGTTACAGCAATAGATGAAGAAATAGCATTAATGTTAAAAAAATCTGCAAAACCAATAATATTAGTATGTAATAAAGCAGATAATTTTGGAGAACCCCCTGCTGAAATATATGAATTTTATAATTTAGGACTAGGAACTCCATATCCAGTATCATCAACAAATGCTTTAGGAATTGGAGACGTATTAGATGCTATATATAATGAATTTCCAAAAGATAAGATAAAAGAAGATGATTCAGAAGTTATAAAAGTAGCAGTAATTGGAAAACCAAATGTAGGCAAATCATCTTTAGTAAATAAAATATTAGGAGAAAATAGAGCAATAGTAAGTAATATAGCAGGTACAACAAGAGATGCTATAGATTCTGAATTTGAAAATGAATTTGGAAAATATGTATTTATAGATACAGCAGGAATAAGAAGAAAAAGTAAAGTAACAGAAAGTATAGAAAAATTCAGTGTTATGAGAACAAATCTTGCAATAGAAAGGTCAGATGTTTGTTTAGTACTTATAGATGCTTTAGAAGGATTAAGTGAACAAGATACTAAGATTATAGGAGAAGCTCATGAGGCTGGAAAAGGGCTTATAATAGCAGTTAATAAATGGGATGAAATTGAAAAAGAAACAGGGACTTTAGAAAAGTTTGAAAAAGAATTAAAAAATAAACTTGGTTTTGCAAGTTATGCTCCAATAATTTTTATATCAGCAAAAACAGGTCAAAGAGTTAATAAATTATTTGAAATGATTAATAATGTTGCAAGTCAAAATGCTTTAAGAATATCAACATCAGTATTGAATAATGTAATAAATAATGCAATTGCAGTAGTTCAGCCACCAACTGATAAAGGAAGAAGATTAAGACTTTATTATGGCGTTCAGGCTACAACAAAACCACCAACATTCGTAATATTTGTTAATAACAAAGAATTATTTCACTTTTCATACCAAAGATATATTATAAACTGTATAAGAAATAATTTTGGGTTAGAAGGTACACCAGTAAGACTAATAATAAGAGAAAAAGGTGAAAAGGGGGAATAATTTTATGAAAATATGTATATCTGTTGCGATAATAGCATATTTAATAGGAAGTATAAGTTTCTCAGTAATTTTTACAAAAAAACTAGCAGGATTTGATGTTAGGGAAAAAGGTAGCAAAAATGCAGGAAGTACTAATGTTTTAAGAACAGCAGGTAAGAAAGTTGCAATGTTAACACTTATTTGTGATATTTTAAAAGGTGTAGGAACAGTATTTTTATCTGTATATATAGGAAATAAGTATGGATATGAACATTCAGAAATTTTAGTACAAATAGCATCACTATTTGTTGTAATTGGTCATACATTTCCAATATTTTTTGGATTTAAAGGTGGAAAAGGTGTTGCAACAAGTTTAGGAGTTTTAATGGTTGTAAATTGGAAACTTGGATTAATATTAATTATATATGCACTTGTATTAATAATTCTTACAAGAATGGTCTCACTAGGTTCTATTGCAGCATCAATACTATTACCAGTACTTACAATTTTTATAACAGATAATTATTTAGTACCAGGGAATTACTTTATCTTTGGAGTTTTACTAGCTATATTTGTTTGTTATAATCATAGAGAAAATATAAAAAGACTAATGGATGGAAATGAAAATAGAATAAGTTTTAATTAAAATATATTGTAATATACGAAGAAAAATAGGATAAAATAGTAAAGGAGAGATTTTATGAAAAATATTGCTATAATAGGAAGTGGTAGCTGGGGGTCAGCACTAGCTATATATTTATCAGAAAGAGGACATAATGTAAAAATATGGTCTTTTAGTGAAGAAGAATGTGATAAGATAAATAAAGAGAAAAAGTGTATGTTCTTACCAAAAGCTACTATTAATGAAAATATAGAATGCTTAACAGATTTTGAAAAGGTTATTGAAGGATCAGATGTTATACTTCATGTAACTCCATCAAAGTTTACGAGAGATACAATCTGCAAATATAAAGAATATGTTAAAGATCAACCTATAATTATATGTTCAAAGGGATTTGAATCATCAACTTTAAAAACATTAGATGAAGTAGCAAAAGAAGAATTACCAAATTCGGTAATAGGTGTTTTATCAGGACCTAGTCATGCAGAAGAAGTTTCACTTAATGTTCCAACTGCTTTAGTTGTAGCATGTGAGGATACAACTGTCTCAGATATGGTTGTAGAGATATTTAAAAGTGAAACAATGAGAATGTATACTTCTAAAGATGTTAAAGGTGTTGAACTTGGAGGAGCATTAAAAAATATAATAGCATTTTGTGCAGGTGTATGTGCAGGATTAAATTTAGGAGATAATACATTTGCAGCATTAATAACAAGAGGATTAGTTGAAATTTCAAGACTTGGAACTATTATGGGAGGAAATAAAGATACTTTTTATGGTTTAACTGGACTTGGTGATTTAGTAGTTACTTGTGCAAGTGAACATAGTAGAAATAGAAGAGCAGGAATGTTAATAGGTCAAGGAAAAACAATAGAAGAAACTAGAGAAATTGTAGGAATGGTAATAGAGAGTATTGATAATATAGAAGTAGCATATAAGTTATCTAAAAAATATAATGTAGATATGCCAATAGTAAATGCAGTATATGAAGTTCTATATAATAATTTAGATCCTAGAGAAGGTGTTAGAATATTAATGACTAGAACTTTAAAAGAAGAATAAAAAGTACATAAATAATATAGGAGGTATAAAAAATGGGATTTTTTGATGATATAACAAAAAAAATTTCAGAAACAACAACAAGTGTTTCTGAGAAAACTGATAAAATAGCTAAGGAATCTAAATTAAAAAAGAATTTGACAGAAAATAATACAAAAATTGAAAAAATGTATAATGAACTTGGTAAAAATATAATGGAAAAGAAAGAAGATATTGAGGAAATTAAAAAAATAATTTCAGAATATTCAGATAAGTTTGAAGAAATAAGCAAACAAAATGAACAAATTAGAAGTGAAATATTATTATTAAATAATAAAAAGAAATGTATAAATTGTGGAGCTGAAATTGAAGTACAATCTTCATTTTGCCCTGAGTGTGGAAAAGAACAAGAAAAGCTAGTAGAAGAAGAAAAAGAAGAAGTGTTACCAGAAGGAAAGAAAAAATGTCCAGGATGTGGTGAAATAATAGAAACAAAATATACTTTTTGCCCATTATGTGGAGCTCAAAATACTAATGTAGAACAAAATATAAAAATTGAAATTATAGAAAATAAAGAGGAAAATAAGGATTAATGAGAATAACAATTCAAAGAGTAAAAAAAGCATCTGTAAAAGTAGATGAAAAAATTGTAGGTGAAATTGAAAAAGGTTTTTTAGTATTTTTGGGAGTTACACATTCAGATACAGAAGAAAATATTGATTATTTAGTTAAAAAATTATGTAATTTAAGAGTATTTGAAGATGAAAATGAAAAGATGAATTTATCTATAAAAGATATAGATGGAGAACTTTTAATTGTATCTCAATTTACACTTTATGCAGATACTAAACATGGAAATAGACCAAGTTTTACAGAAAGTGCTAAACCAGATTATGCAAATAAACTTTATGAATTATTTATAGAGAAATGTAAAAAATGTGAAATTAAAAAAGTTGAACATGGAATATTTGGAGCAAATATGGAAGTTTCACTTATAAATGATGGGCCAGTTACTATAAATATGGAAAATTAATATGGATATCTTTCATAAAGATATTTGATTATATTATTTATATTTGAAGAAGTTACTTCTAAATAAAAATTTTCATCTAAATTTATTAAAGCAGATATATTAAATTTTTCCTTATTATCTATAATGGCAGATATCATATCACACATTTCTATTGGATTTTGAAATGATATTTTATAATTTTCAGAAATATTTATATGTTTTTTTGGATAATTGTTAAAAAAAATTGCTAAAAAATTTTTTATAGAGTAATCATTATTACTAAAAAGAAAAACATTAGACATTTTAAAAATCTCCTTAAAATATTTTAATTATTAATTAGTATATACAATTTTTTATAAAAAAACATAAAAAAAACTTGCAATTAAGAAAATCTATGCTATAATTATATTATAATGTTTAAAGAGAGATAAAGGAGTAGATAGTTGTATGAAAAAAGTAGATAATATTAAAAGAATATTAGTGATAGCTTTAGTAGCAATTATAATTGGAATAAATACAGTTGCCTATGCAACTGAAGCAACTAATATTTCAACAATATCAGAAACTGGTACATCAGAGAATTCAACAGCAAATGAGGTACCAATTGTTGGTGATGTTGAAGTAAATGAAACAAATGAAGCCCCAGAAAATAATACAATAGTATTAGAGAATGAGGTACCAACAGAAGACTTACCAGATACAGGAAAAGAAGATACTGCATTATTAGTTTTAATAGGAATAGTTATAGTATCATCTATTTATACATATTCTAAAATTAAAAAATATAATGTATAATTGGAAAAATTAAAAAATAGTAGATAGTAAAACTTAATTTTACTATCTTTTTTTTTGTACAATATATTATTACAATTTAATTACATTAGTTGAAAAAAGACAAGTGATGAAATATAATCTAATAGAATTTATAATCATATATTTGGAGGAATAGTTTATGGCTACATTTGCAGAATACATTTTAGGTGAGTCTAATTTTATTAGAAAAGTAGAGATTGTTCATTTTTTAAAGAAAAAACAAAATATATTTTTTAATAATACAGTTATAATGAAGGCTGAAATAGCAAGGGAATTTATTGATATAATGAAATTAGATGTTGACAAAAATATGGTAATAACAGCTTGTTTAATGTATTCATGTTTAAGAATAGATACTGCTGATGAAGCTGAAAGAGCGAAAAAATCTATTGAAGAAGATAGAAAATTTTTAAAAGAACTAGGATTTTCAGATAAATTTGCTAAAATATGTACAGAATATAATAGGACATATTCAAAAACTAATGATAATAGAGAAAAAGAAAGTGATATATTAGAAATAATAGACCAATTTGGGGGAATGCTTTTTAATAGACAAGATAGACTAGCATATTCAGTTGAAGAAGCAATGCATATATTAAAAAAGAAGAATTTAAAAAATTCAGGAAACCAATATCTAAATTTATTTGAGGAATTTGTTGATGTTATGGAGGATATAAAGGTATGATGGGATTATTAACAAAATATCAAAAAGAAATGAATTGCTTATTAAAAAATGATATTTCAGGTGCAATAAGAGAATTGTATAATAATCAAGAAAGAATAGAAAAGGCTTTTTTAAGAAGAGAAAAAGAATTAATTTATGCAGGAGACTTGGTAGAAGAAATTAGAAAAGCTAAACAAAAATTAAGACTTGTAAAAGAAGCACCATTACTTCCAGGATTTACAATGAATGATTTAGAAGATTAGAGGAGAAAAAAATGTACGAAGTTTTTGCAGATATGCACATACATATAGGAAGAAGTGAAACAAATAAACCAATAAAAATAACAGCAGCTAAAAGTTTAAATTTTGCTAATATTGCAAAAGAATGTGTAGATAGAAAAGGAATAAATATTGCAGGAATAATAGATTGTGCATCACCTTATGTGATTGAAGATATAGAGAATTTTTTAATGACAGGTGAAGCTTATGAAATTGAAGATGGTGGAATAATTTATAAAGATAAAGTTTGTATAATACTTGGGAGTGAAATAGAGACATCAGAAGTAAATGAAAATGGAAAAACTGGAAGTGCACATAACCTTTGTTATTTTCCAAAGCTTGAAGATATAAAGGGTTTCTCAAATGAAATGAGAAATCATATAAAAAATATTACACTTAGTTCACAAAGAGCTAATATATCAGCTTATGAATTAATAGATATAGTTAAAAAGTATAATGGAATTTTAGTTCCTGCACATGCATTTACACCACATAAAAGTTTTTATGGAAATTGTACAACTAGACTAGAGAGAATTTTTAAAGAAAAATATAAAGATATACTAGCTATAGAACTAGGACTAAGTTCAGATACAAATCTTGCAGATAGAATTTCAGAATTAGAGAATAAAACTTTTCTAACAAACTCAGATGCACATTCTCTTCCAAAAATAGCAAGAGAATATAACAAAATGTTAATGGATAATGTAAGTTTTAAGGAGTTTGTAAAAGTATTAAAAAGAGAAGATGGAAGAAAAGTTATATCTAATTATGGGTTAGATCCAAAACTTGGAAAATATCATAGAACATATTGTGAAGTTTGTGATAAACAAATACCAGGAAATGCACCAGTAACTAAATGTGACACTTGTGATAGCAAGAATATTACAATGGGTGTTTATGATAGAATAGAAGTAATAAAAGATAAAGATCAATCTGTAAGTCCTGCATATAGACCAGAATATATATATCAGATACCACTTGCATTTATTCCAGGTGTTGGTGGAAAAACAATAGAAAAATTAATAAATACTTTTGAAACAGAGATGAATATACTACATAAATTATCTTATGATGATATAGAAAGTGTTGTAGGAGAAAAAGTAGCTATTAATATAATTAATGCACGAGATGGTAAAATGCGTATTATAGAAGGTGGCGGAGGAATATATGGAAAAGTTGAATAAGATAAGAAAGCACAAATTGTAATAATTTGTGTTTTCTTATTTGAAAATTAAGTGAAATATAATTTTAATGTTGCATTTTAAAATAATAAATCGTATAATATATAATTGAGTGATATGGAAATATAAATAGTAAGTACTCAAATGCAAATGTAAGGAGGAAATGATTATGCCACCGAGTTTCGAACGGAAAGGAAGGCAAGTGCCAAAGACTTTTTCTAATAACGAGGTAATAAAGTATTTGAAGACAAAATTAAATACGGATGAACATCGTTTTGAGATTTTGGCAAAGCCCAAATTTTGTAATGGAGTTCTTGCTAAGTTAGACGATACACCTTTCATTGTGTATGCAAATAACACATGGATAGAAATATCGTTTGACAGAGCAGATGCCGAGAAAATGACTCCAGTAATTGAGAAATTTACAAAGTGGAGTAGATTTTCGGAAAAACAGCCCTTTTATGTGAAAATCGATGAAGAAAGCTCCCGTACAATCATTTTTGAAAACGGGTATGTAGAACCAGAGGCATACATAAACGGAAGATACTTTAAAAATGATGAACCAAAAATCACTTTTTTTTAGATGATTGATTATTGTTTTTTTAGTATACTGTTTAAATGTTAATGAGCATAAGCAAGGCAGGATATTTCGCCATGCTTATGCTCATTAACTTTAAGGTTAAAAAAAATAATTTTTTTAAATTATAAGGAAATAAATTAATTGGAAAAATATGTTGACAATGTAAAATGTGCGTAGTATAATAATTAAGCGTAAGATAAAGCGATGAAGCAAAATGTGGCTACACTTAAAAAGTGGAGGGAACTTTTGCAGAGTATGTCTTGGCTTAGACCGGGCGATAAGTTTGATAAAAGCATTCAATCTTATCCGAGATACAAAAGTACAAAAGAAACTTTTAGTAACTTGGATTTATATATGATTTAATAAGATACACTAGGATGCGTTCATACTTGCCGTTACATTTATTTTAAGGAGGGAAAAAAATGGCAACATCAAACACAAACGTAAGAAGTGAAAAAATTAGAATAAGACTTAAAGCTTATGATCATGTTGTTTTAGAACAGTCTGCTGAGAAGATAGTAGATACTGCTAAGAGAACAGGAGCTAAAGTATCAGGCCCTATACCACTTCCAACAGAAAAGGAAATAGTAACAATATTACGTTCTCCACACAAACATAAAGATTCAAGAGAACAATTTGAAATGAGAACACATAAAAGAGTTATTGATATTCTTTATCCAACACAAAAAACAGTTGATAGCTTAATGAAACTTGAGTTACCAGCAGGTGTTAATATTGAAATAAAATTATAATTTAATCAAACCAAGCTGGTGAAAATCAGCCAATAGTTAGGAGGAATTTTAAATGAATAAAGCTATAATAGGTAGAAAAATTGGAATGACACAAATATTTGATGAAAACGGTGTAGTAATTCCAGTAACAGTTATAGAAGCTGGTCCTTGTAAAGTTGTTCAATTAAAAACAACTGAAACTGATGGATATAATGCAGTTCAATTAGGATATGGCGAAATAAAAGAAAAGAAAGTAAACAAACCACAAAAAGGACATTTTACAAAAGGTAATGTAGAACCTACTAAACATTTAAGAGAATTCAGAATGTCAGATGTATCTAATTCAAAGGTAGGAGATGAAATAAAAGTTGATATATTTACTGCAGGTGACATGGTAGATATACAAGGAAAAACAAAAGGAAAAGGATTCCAAGGTGTTATAAAACGTCATGGACAATCAAGAGGACCTATGGGACATGGTTCTATGTATCATAGAAGACCAGGTTCAATG
>JAAWJE010000050.1 GCA_022796725.1 Clostridia bacterium
AAATAAAATAGAAACTAACTTTAATAAAAATTTCTTTTTAAAAGAAACAAATAACATTAGATATAAAAAATATTCTACAAAAATGGAAAGTGAGATTATTAATATATATCCAGATATTTTATATCAAACTTTTATAGGATTTGGTGGTGCTTTTACTGAAGCTACTGGATATGCTTTAAGCCTTCTTCCTACTGAAAAACAAAATGAATTACTAGAAGAATATTTTTCAGATAAAAACTTAAACTATACTTTATGTCGTCTTCCTATTGGAAGCTGTGATTTTTCTAAAAGTTCTTATTCATATAGCAATAAAGCTAATTTATCTGATTTTTCTACCGATAAAGATAAAGAATATATTATTCCTACTATAAAAAAAGCTCAAAAGATTAATAATAATATATTGTTTTTATCATCTCCTTGGAGTCCTCCAGGATTTATGAAAAATACTAAAATTAGAATTTTAGGAGGAAAGCTATCAGATAAATATAAAAATACTTTTGCAGATTATCTAATAAAATATATAAATAGTTATAAAAATGAAGGAATAAATATAGATTTTATGACTATTCAAAATGAACCAAATGCACTTCAAATTTGGGAATCTTGTTTATATTCTCCAGAAGAAGAAATAGATTTTGCAGTAAATTATTTATATCCTAAATTAAAAGAAAATAATATTAATACCAAATTATTAATATGGGATCATAACAAAGAAAAATTATATACTAGAAGTAAGCAAGAATTATCAAATAGAAATTCTTTGGATGCTATTTCTGGAATAGCTTTTCATTTTTACTCAGGTGGACATTTTGAAAATATAGAATTAACACATAAATCTTTTCCAGATAAATTACTAATACATACAGAAGGTTGTACAGGTTATTCTCATTTTAATCAAAATGATGAAATACGTAATGGAGAAATATATGGTCATGATATTATAGGTGATTTAAATGCTGGTACTAATGGTTACATTGATTGGAATTTAATTTTAGATTATAGTGGTGGTCCAAACCATAAAAAAAATAATTGTAATAGTCCTATAATGATAAATGAAGCTAATACAGATTATATAAAAAATTTAACATTTTACTATATTGCACATTTCAGCAAATATCTAAAAAATGGTGCTAAAAGAATAGCTTTTAGTAGATATTCAACAGATATAGAAATGACTTGTTTTAAAAATCCAGATGATAGTATTGTAATAATACTTATGAATAAATTTGGATTTGATAAAAAATTTTCTATTTGTATAAATGATATTTCTTTTCAAGATAATCTTTTATCTCATTCAATTGTTACTTATGTTATAAATAATTAAAATTTTTATATTAGATGTTTAATATTTGTCTTTTTTATTGTATAATTACATAATATAAAAAATAAAAGGTGGTCTTAAATGTTAATTTTAAACTGTAATGATTATAATAAATTAAATGATATGATATATATTGAATTTTCAAACATTCAGAAAATAAGTAAACTATTTTCTAATCAGAAAAATATATTAACTAAATACTTTAATATAGTTCTTACTTCTATGTCTGATAATTCAAACTTTTTAGTGGAATTAAATAGATTTCTTGAAGGTTTTAATGTCATATTTGATAAGATTAATGCTTCTTTATTAGATACAGATAATCTATTAGAAAAACTAAAAGATTTAAAAAATAATTTTTCTGATGGTAACTACGACTATAATAATATTGAACAATTATGCAATTCTTATAATAATCTTTATATAGAAAAATATACTTCTTTAATAGATAATATTGATTTAATTACTGAATTTATAGAAAATGTTGTAGTTTCACCAATATATGAAAAAAGTATGGAAAATACAAGAAACATATTTTCTGCTCAATTATCTTCTCTAAAAGAATATGAAGAAAAAAATAGTAAAAAATTTGAGACTCCAGATATAAAAACTGAACTATCAAGGGAAGAAATATTAGATGAAATTACAAACAATACTACATCATCTAATAAAAAAGAAATATCTGATAAGGCTGCTGAAAAGATTTTAGAAAACTTAGAAAAAATAACTGAGAATTCTCCTATCAAAGATGACTTAGAAGAATTTTCAAATACTATACCAAATAATAATGAAAATAAATCTATAGAAAAAGATAATTATGATAATAACAGAGTGACTAAACTTCCACTTCAAGATAATAATACTTTAATTATATCTGAAAAAGAACAGCTTGTATATTTACCTTTTAAAGTAGAAGATTTAAAAAATGAATATCTTAAAAAATCTAAAAAATATTCTGGACTTGTAGACCTTATAAATCATGAATATATAGTGCCAATTAATAGATATAAAAACACTGTTACATCTAGATTTAGAGAAGCTTATTTTTTAATGACTTCTAAAGAAAAAAGTTCTACACTATCAGGTTTAGAACTTGGTCTTGAAGTAGCTTTTAATTATTCTTTATATCCTGCAATAATTTCTGCTTGTAAATCTTTAGAAGAACTAGATTCTTATTTATATGCTTTAGAAAATAAAGATTTATCAAAGTTTACTGCTTTTAAAATTAATTTCGAACTTCTTCCTAAAAATAAATAGTCAAGAGATTTTATCTCTTGACTATTTTATATTAATCCAAAATAAATCGTATTCATAAAATAAATAACATATATAATAAAAAATGATGTCCCATCTCTTCTTGTCATATTATCTTTTTCGTCAATAAATGGAAACATTGCAAATAGTATAGTACCCATTAGAAGTAATAATAAATCATTATTATAATTTGTAGCATATTTTATTGGACTTAGGATTGCTGATATTCCTATTATTAGTAATATATTAAATATTCCTGAGCCTATTATATTTCCAATAGCCATATCAACATCACCTTTTTTAGTTGCTGTTATTGATGTTACAAGTTCTGGAAGACTTGTTCCAATAGCAACTATTGTAAGACTAATTAATTTTTCTGTTACTCCAAAAATCTTTGCTATTTTTGTTGCACCATTTACAACAAAATCTCCTCCAAATTTTAATCCAACACATCCAATTATAATTAAAATAATCGATTTTAATACAGATATGTTAGTATCGTTTTCTGAATTTTCTTCTGAAATTCCATCAAACTTTTCACCAATTTTTGCCATAATAATATTATATATAATAAATACTATACAAAGTCCAATAAGTATAAAACCCTCTTGTCTTGTTATAATATTATTTCCCCCATTATTTGCAAAAAGCAAAAATAATGATGTACATAATATTGCTATACCACTTTCAATCCATTTGGTTTGTCTTTTATAAGGAAGTTTTCTCATCATAGCACAAACTCCTAGTATTAGGAATAAATTTGAAATATTACTTCCTATTACGTTTCCGACTGAAATATCTGAAAGTCCATTTATTGCTGAATTTACACTAACCATTAATTCTGGCATTGATGTTCCTACTGAAACTATTGTCATTCCTATTATAATTTCTGGAATATGAAATTTTTTAGCTATATTACTTCCACCAGCTACAAGAACATCCGCACCTTTTACTAACAATACAAAACCTACTAATATCCCAATTACTGATAATATCAAGTCTTCTATCCCCTTTCATGTATTTTTTAACTTAGTTCTTTATTGTAGTATTTATTTCTACAATACTTTTTAGCAAGTCCTCCCTCGCTTGTTTCTCTATAATGACTATGTAAATCTTTTCCCGTTTCATACATAGTATCTACTACAACATCTAATGATATACTCTTATTTTTTCTCATAAGCATTGAAAGTTTTGCTGAATCTACGGCTCTTATTGCAGCTACTGCATTTCTTTCTATACATGGTATTTGAACATATCCATATATAGGGTCGCATGTAAGTCCTAAATGATGTTCCATTGCAACTTCTGCTGAATTTTCTATTCTATCTATATCAAGTCCCATTATATAAGCTACTGCTCCTGCTGCCATTGAACACGCTGTTCCAATCTCTGCTTGACATCCACATTCTGCTCCACTTATTGATGCATTAGTTTTTATAATATTTCCTATTAAACCAGCTACGGCTAAGGCTTCAATAATAGTATATTCAGGAATGTCTTTCTCATGATTATAATAATACAAAACTGCTGGAAGAACTCCTGATGCTCCACAAGTTGGAGCAGTTACAATTTTTCCTCCAGAAGCATTCTCTTCACTAACTGCTATTGCATAGCTACTTAATAATCTTGTTTGTCTTAATGAATCATCTTCATTTTCTACAATTGTATTATAAACATTTAATGCGCTTCTAGATAATCTTAATCTTCCTGGAATATTTCCTTTAGCATTTAATCCTCTTTCAACAGCATCCTTCATTGCTTGCCATACTTCTTTTAAGTACTCTGTTATATTGTACCCTTCAACATTATATACATATTCATGTAATTTCAAATTATTTTTTTTGCAATATAATTTTATATCTTCAAATTTATTTAAAGTATATACTTCTGGTAAATCACTGCTGTTTTCTCCATCTACCAGTATTGTTCCTCCACCTACTGAATATACAGTCCAATTATCAATTATATTTTTTTCTTTATCATATCCTATTATCTCCATAGTATTTGGATGTACATTACATTCTTTTTTTAAATCAAATACTATTTCGATTTTAATATCTCCTGCTGTCTGTTTTATTATATAATCTGTTAAATGTCCTTTTCCTGTAAGAGCAAGTGAACCATATAATATAACTTTTAAACTTTCTATATTTGAATATGTTTTTATGAATTTATCAACAGCTCTCTTTGGTCCCATTGTATGTGAACTAGATGGACCATTTCCAATTTTATAAAGTTCATATAATGATTGCATACATATCACTACCTTTTTTTATTTTTTATTAGCACTAATTATTACATATATTTTTAAGATTGTCCATAATCTACAACAAAAAAAGACTCTATAAGTTAGAGTCCTTTTACAATATATTAATCTCTGTGCTTTCCAAAAATAGCTAATATTCTTAAAAAGATATTAATAAAATCTAAGTATAATTCCATTGCTCCATATATAGCAACTTTATCTTCTTCATATTCATTTGAAGATAATATCATTTTTATTTTATTCATATCATATAAAGTAAATCCTAAAAATATTGCAAGTATTGCCCAATTTAAAACTATCTCTAGCATTGTACTAGCCATAAATATATTAATAATACTTAATATAAGTCCTACAATTAAACCTATCATTAATATATTTCCCATTGAAGATATATCTTTATCTGTTTTATATCCTGCATAAGCTAATGCTCCAAACACACCAGCAGAGCCAAATAAAGCAATCACTATTGATGAAAGTTCATATATATAAAATATTGTAGATAATGTTACTCCTGAAATCATTGCATAAGCAAAAAATAATACTGTTACTGCTGTTGGTGATAATTTTCTAAATAAAAGAGAAAATATTAAAACAACAGCAAGTTCTGCTATACATATTAAAGCATAAGTTCCATTAAATACAAAAGATTCTGCAAGTCCTGATGTGTAAGTAAATACTGCTACTATTGCAGTTCCTAAAATTCCTAAGAACATCCATAAAAATGTCTTAGCAAGTACATTTTTAATGTCAGAACCAGTTCTGACTTCATTATATTCAAATTCTTGCATTTCCATTACACTCCTTTTCTTATATAATATATTATTATAATATATATCATATCCTTATACAATATGTAATATGTAAAATAAAAATATAATTCTTATTTTAATTTTTTATAATATAAACTCATCATTATCATTTAAAACAACAACATTTTTTATATTTAGCATATTTAATTTTTCTCTTGCTGAATCATCCATGTGCGAAGTATAAAATATACAACTTTCATATTTTGTAGCTAACTCTTTTAAATTATCTATACCCATACTCGATTTTTTTCCAATTATAGAATTACAAATACATATTAGATGACTACACTTACTTGCCATTTTTTCTACATTCTCACATAATCTTGTATCACCAGTAAAACCTACATACTTATTATCTATATTAAATATATATCCATTTGCTTCTATTCCTTCTTCATGTTCTAATCTTATTTTTTCTATTTCATATTTATCAATACTAAATTTATTATCATATATATACTTAAAATACTTCTTAATACATTCTACTTTGTTAGGAAAAGCTAATTTTATAACATCATATATTTTATTCTCTCCAGTATTATCACAATATATATTACAATATTGAGAATTATCATTTCTTTTATTCAGTAAAACAAATGGCATATCAAAAAAATGGTCTCCATGAAAATGCGTAATTAATATATTGTCTATCTTACTAGGTTCTATTCCTATATTTTTTAAAGTTTTACAAGTTCCATTTGGAACATCTATTAATATTTTATCATCTATTAAATAACTTGCACTATTTTGTTTAGAAAATATATTTCCTGAACCTATAACTTTTAATTTCACCTTTTATTCTCCCTTACAAATTAATTTTAAAAAAACAGTATAGTTTAAAATCTATACTGTTTTATTTTAAAGAAATATTCTTTAATATTTCTTTTTATTCTATTACAATATGTCCACCGAAAACTTTACTTGCTGGGTAATTTGGTAATACTTTACTTCCTCCTGCAAGTACAACAGAATCACCCTTTTCTAAGTTTCCTAATTCTTTATGTTTTTCTATTCCTTTTTCTATTATTGTATCTATATTAGTTTCTCCTTTTACAAGTACAGGGAATACATTCCATACAATTGATAATTGATTATATGTTCTTTCATTATCTGTAACAACTAATATTGGACAAGCTGGTCCTATTGATGATAATAATCTTGCTGTTTTTCCTGTATTTGTATAAGCAACTATTGCATCAGCCATCATATTTCTTGCTGTTTTTCCAGCTGTATATGCTATATTAAATTCTAAATCATCTTTATCTAACTCTAATACTCTATTATCAAATCTTTTCCAATATTTAATATCTTTTTCTATGTGTTTTGAAATTGTTGACATTGCTTCAACACATTCTACTGGATAATCACCTTGTGCACATTCTCCTGAAAGCATTATACAAGCACTTCTATCATAAACAGCATTTGCAACATCACTAACTTCTGCTCTAGTTGGTCTTGGACTATGTGTCATTGATTCAAGCATTTGAGTAGCTGTTATAACTGGTTTTCCTGCTGCATTACATAATCTAATAAATCTTTTTTGAACTACTGGTACATCTTCCATAGGTATTTCAACACCCATATCACCACGTCCAATCATAATACCATCAGAATTTGCTATTATGTCTTCTATATTATCTATTCCTTCTTGATTTTCAATTTTACAAATTATTTTGATGTCATTTCCACCATTTTCATCTAATATTTTTCTTATTGCTAAAACATCATCAACATTTCTTATGAAAGAACCTGCAACATAATCAAAACCAACTCTTGCACCATCTACTAAATCTTGTATATCTTTTGGGCTAAGACCTGGTAACTTCAAATGTGCTCCTGGAACATTAATTCCTTTTCTATTTCCTAATTTTCCACCATTCATTACTGTACAATGAATATCTTTATCTTTTATTTCGTCTACTCTTAATTTAATAAGTCCATCATCTACTAGAATCATTGTTCCTACTTCAACATCTTTATATAATTCTTTATAAGAAACTGAAGCCTTTGTATTATCTCCTATAATATCTTCATTTACTAATGTAAATTTATCTCCAGCATTTAAAGTTTCTGGGTTTGTTTCTAGTTTTCCAGTTCTTATTTCTGGTCCTTGCATATCTAATAATAATCCAACTGGTAGTCCTAATCTTTCTCTTATTGCTAAAAAGTCTTCTACTTTTTCTCTTTGCTCTGGATAACTTCCATGTGAAAAGTTAATTCTAGCCATGTTCATACCAGCTTTGATTAATTCTTCCATTTTGTGTTCACTAGCTGGTCCTATTGTACATACAATATTTGTTTTTCTTAAATCAGATTTCATTTTATCTTCCTCTTTCTATATTAAAATTTATTATAAACTATTATTAATAATTTTATGCAATAGTTATTATAACAAAAAAGATTTAATTAAACAATATATTTTTGTCATTTTTTATAAAATACTATAAAATAAAGGCTGGCATATAAACACATCTGTTCATACGCCAACCCTCTTAGGATTTTTCATCTTGAAATTATTGCATTGAAAAGTCCTATGGCACCACATATAACGTAGATACCTCTGATAATCCGATGCCTATTAAGGAATTCTACGATTTTCTCTGCCCATTCAAATGCACCACAAAATGTAACTACCAGCATAGATGCAGCACATATACCGCAGAAAATCCTAAAAGCTTCATAAACTGTGTTCGTCATCGTCTCATCTCCTTCCACGCTTGATGATATATATTATACCACATTTCATATTTTATGTAAATCTATCTTATAAAACTTGTTTTTATTGCTTTTTCTTGAACAGGCAATTTTATTCCTTTTTCTTTTCCTGCTTCTATACATTTTAAATAGTATGCCATATTTCTTCCTAAAACTCTCATTGTTTGCATACCTTCTTCATCTTTTAAAACCTCTTCTCTTGAACTTCCATGTACCATATTCCAATACTTTGATGATATTATAGGCATTTGCATTATTCCAAAATATTTAATTAATTGGTCATAAGCTGAAGTTGTTCCAGCTCTTCTTGCAGATATTACTACTGATGCTGGTTTAAAAGAAAATCTATCTCTATGTCCTGCTTGAGAAGCTGAAAAAAATACTCTATCCATAAAAGATATTATATTCCCAGTTGCACCTGCATAATGAACAGGACTTCCAAATATAAAACCATCCGCATTTTCTGCTTTTTCTACAAATTCATTTACAACATCATCAAATACACACTTTCCATTTTTTGAGCATGACCCACAAGCAATACATCCTCCTATTTGTTTTGTACCTATCCAAAATATTTCAGTTTGTATTCCTTCTTCATTTAAAGTTTTTTCTACCTCTTTTAGTGCTGCAAACGTACATCCTTCTTTATGTGGTCCACCATTTACTAATAAAACTTTCATTTTTTTATCTCCTCCATATTTACTTATTATTCTTACTTTAATTATTATATTACTCATTCTGATATAATTCCATAAATATATTTATATTTTTATAAATACATGATATAATTTGTTATATTATTATAATAAGAGGAGGAAAAATATATGGGATTATTAATACTTTTTATATTTATACTAGTTATATTTTGTTCTATTAGACAAGTAAATGAATATGAACGTGGTATTTTATTTTCATTTGGTAGATTTAGTAGAATATTAGAACCAGGTTGGCATATTATATTGCCAATAGTTCATTCTTATAAAAAAATTGATATTAGAACAAAAACAGTTGATGTTCCAGAACAAGAAGCTATTACAAAAGATAATGTTTCAATAAAAATCAATGCTGTTTTATATTATAAAATATTTGATGCTTCAAAAGCTGTACTTGCAGTTGAAAACTTTAATTATGCAGTAAGTCAACTTGCACAAACAACAATGAGAAATATTGCAGGTTCAGTATCTCTTGATGAGCTATTAACAGAAAGAGACAAATTAAGTACAAAAATATGTGATATCGTTGATGAAGCAACAGACCCTTGGGGAATTAAAGTTGAAAATGTAGAATTAAAAGATGTTTCTCTTCCTGGAGAAATGAAAAGAGTTATTGCTAAAATTGCTGAAGCTGAAAGAGAAAAACAAGCTGTTATTACTAAAGCTGAAGGAGAAGTTGAAGCATCACAAAACTTAGCAAAAGCTGCTGCAATCATGAGTTCATCTCCTGGAGCACTTCATTTAAGGACACTTGCTACTCTTAATGATTTAAGTAGCGACCAATCAAATACAATAATATTTGCTGTACCAATAGAAACATTAAGAGCAATGGAAGGAAAAGTAACTGATGAACAAGTAAATTTAGCAGCATCTGTTATTGATAAACTTAAATAAAGTAAAAAATATAGAACATTTTTAAAATGTTCTATATTTTTTTATCTGCCCATTCATAATACTTTACTAAATATTCCCAGCATCCTTCTTTATCTGTAATTCCATCATAATGATTTTTTACTCTTTCTATAATTTCATCTTTATCCATCCATCTAACTTCTGATACTTCTTCTACTTGAAGTTTAACTTTTGTTTCATCAACATCTTTAAGTACTATGTAATATTCATTTAAGTGTTTGTTTATTATATCTCCTTTTACATTTTCTGATAATGATGATCCTATAAATATCATATCTTCTCTTTTTATATCAATTCCTAATTCTTCTTTTGACTCTCTTATTATTGATTCAAATCCAAACTCTCCTGATAAAACATGTCCTCCTGCTGTCATGTCTAGCATATCTGGCCATAACTTTTTATTTTTACTTCTTCTTTGTAATAAAACTTGACCTTTAGAATTTATTATAAACATAGCAACTGCTTTATGCCATAAACCTTCTTTATGACAAACATCTCTTTTTTCAATTCTTCCTGTATATTCTCCTTTTTGATTTATTACATCAAATAATTCTTCCATATATTTTTTATCCTTTCTAATTACCAATGATATGTTTCATTATTAGATATTTTAAATGCTCTAAATATCTGCTCTAATAAAAACACTCTTATTAATTGATGTGGAAAAGTCATTTTAGAAAAACAAATCTTTTCTTTGCACATCTTTAATATATTATCTGTTAGTCCCAAAGTACCACCTATTATAAATGTTATACTGCTATTAAAATTTGTAGCAATATTTTCTATTTTCTCAGAAAATTCTTCAGAAGAAAATTGTTTTCCTTTAAGATCTAAAGCTATTATATAAGAATCTTTTTTTATATTATTTATGATTTTTTCGCATTCTTTTTCTTTGCATTGCAAAAGCGTGCTTTCATATTGTTTATCTGGTAATTTTTCGTCTTGCACTTCTATAATTTTTAAAGAACAATATTTTGATAGTCTTTTTGAATATTCTGTTATAGCTGATTTTAAATAATCTTCTTTTATTTTTCCAACACAAATAATATTAATATTTAACATATTATCTCCTACATATTTTTATTCTTTCATATAATCTCTAATTTTAAATAATACTTCATTATTTACTGGTTCTACTGAAGAGAAGCTTGTTAATGTATTATTATCTTCCCAATTTCTATTAAATAAATTTACTGTTTAAACTTACTCATAAACTCTAAATTCTCTGTATTAACTCCTTTTATTATATATTTATTTCTAATCCAACGTAGGCTTCTTGAATATCTAACTTTTTAGACATTTCTATCTTTGCTTTTAAAGAACAGCAGTGGCATGGATATAATAATTTAATTGAATTTTCTTTAAAATATTCTATTGTTTTATATAGCTTCTCATTAATATCAAATAAATGAAAACCACCAATAACACCATATATTTTATTTTCATTACAGACTTTTTTTGCATATTCAATAATATTACATATTCCACTATGAGAACATCCTGTTATAATAAACAAACCTTTTAAAGTTTTATATACTATTGCAGTATCATCCTTTAGTGTATCATTTATCATTTCTCCATTTTTATAGCATTTTCCAATAATATCTCTTTTTTCAATATATTCTGGTATTTCTCCCAAAAATGTAATATTATCACTTATTTTAACTGGTGTATTTGTAAGTCTTAAATTACAAACTTGTTTTAGCTCATCTTTTGTCATAGATGTCCCAATATATTCATTATCAAACACCTTTTTATCAAAACATTCTTCATGTGCAAATAATTCAATATTTTTATTACTAATACTATTAAATAAATATTTAAGACCTCCTGTATGGTCATTATGCCCATGAGAAATTACTATTTTATTAATTTCGTTTAAATTAACATTCATAGACTTTGCATTTTTTATGAAGGCGTCTGAATATCCTGTATCAAATAATATTTTCGTATCATTATCTTCTATATAATAGCTTACTGCTGGCTCTCCTAGATAATATTCATCTATAAATGTATTATTATCTTCTAATACTTTTAACTTCATTTCTTCTCCTTTTAAATATTGTATTTATTTTTATAAACTACATCTTCATAATTTCTAAGCTTCTTTTCTGGAATTTCTTCACTATTATCTTTATATCCTAAAGTAAGTAGTGCAACTAATTCAATATTATCTGGTAAACTTAGTATTTCTCTACTTTCTTTTTTATCTTCAATATGTTTTTCATGATTCATAAAACAACTTAAAATACAACTACCTATTCCAAAACTTTCTGCTGATATTATCATATTTTGAATAGATAAAGCAGAACTTAGTACATATTCTTTATATTTTGGGTCATTATTTTTATTTGCAAGTACTGCTATAATAACAGGTGCATCACTTATAAATTTTCTATCTTCATAATTTAAAGCTAATTTTTCTTTAATTTCTTTATCTTTTATTACTATATATTCTGTTACTTGACATTTTGGATCTGGTTTACCACCAAAAGGTGCATTTCTTCCGCAATCTATTATATCTTTAATTATTTCTTCTGGTATGTCCTTTATTAAATACTTTCTATGGCTTCTTCTATTTATAATTGTATTTATCACATCTATTTTATTTTCAAACATAAAATAATCTCCTAAAAATATTATTTATATAATGATAATCTTTTTGTAATTGGATTTATTTTTTCTATTTCTCCAAATGCTAAAATTCCAAAGTAGTTTTGTTCCTCAGTACTTATCATTTTAGTTTTTTCTAATTGCTCTTTATATGTATCTCCTGTCATTGTTTCTATAAAGTCTACAAATAATATATTTTCTTCTTTAAACTTTCTTCTAACCTTTTTTATTTCATTATTTTTTCCGCCCTAAAACTATTAAAGATAATCCTGATATACTTTTATGTGATGTACCATCTTTATCTTCAAAATTAATAAATGACATTTTCTCTTTAGTTTCATCATCTGCAATATTGACTAACCCTAATCCTAAGTGTGCTATAGCATTTAATGCCTTTCCAAATTCTACTTTTTCATTAATTACTGCCACAAATTTATATTTATCATTATATACCATTTTTTAATCCTCCTATTTTTTATTTATATCATACAAACATTTATTTTTAAATAGTTTTATTCAAAAAAATAAGATACTACAATATGTAGCATCTTATATAACTTTAATCCAAAATATATACTTTACCATTATAAGCATCTAATTCTATTTTCTGACCATTCTTTATCTCTTTTGTAGCATTTAATGTTCCAACAATGCAAGGTACATCAAACTCTCTTGAAAGAATAGCTGCATGACAGGTTATTCCTCCTTCATCTGTTATAAACCCAGATGCTTTTTCCATTGCTGATACATAATCTGGAGTTGTCATAGTTGCAACAATTATATCTCCTTTTTTAACTTTATAAATATCTTTGTATTCATTTAGTACTCTTGCTATTCCTTTTATCTTTCCAGTATTTGCAATGCTTCCTGAAATAACCTTTTTACTTTTTTCTTCTACATCTAATGTTTTATAAACATCTGCAATTTTGTTTTGTATTTCTATACTTTTATTTCCAAATACTGTTTGAATTTTTCCATCAAGCCAAATCATTGCAAATCCTACTTTTCTACTTTCAAGTATTTCTTTTATATCTTTATCCATAGTTCCATTATTTCTTAAAATATTACTAATCTCCTTATCCTCAAGCATAATTAAATCTTGTTCTCCAATATTAGTTCTATTAGAAATTTCTCTGAAAATAGTATTTCTTCCTACATAAAATAAATGGTCTGAATATTCTGTTGTGTATGTTCTTAAGAAAATAAAATCTCTAATTGCTTTAATTAACTTTTTAACTTTATTTGTAAACTTGTATTTATTTAATATTTTATTATATTCAATATCATTGTTTTCTCTAACTTTATTTATATTTTTAATTTTTTCCTTAATATCAATATTTTTTAAGTTTTCTAATCTTTCTAGATAATCTTCTTTTGTAAAATGTGTATTTTCAAAATTTACAGGACCTTTTATCCAATCATATTTTGAGATATGTTCATCTAATAAATGTTGTACATCTTCTCCTTTTTTAGCTTTTAGCGCTATTTTCAGCAAACTTAAATGTTCTTCACTATATGATAATTCAAAATAATTAGGACAAGTAGAAATTTTTGAAATAATATTTTCAATATCATTTTTATTAAATTTTAAATTTATTAATTCTTTTTTCAAACAATCTAATAAATATTCATCTGGTCTTGTCATTCCAGGTATGAAACTTTTAATATATAAATCATTAAAATCTTCGAACTCACTTTTTAGTTCTGTAAAACTTAAAATTGTTAAGTTTTTATTTTGTAAATATTTTATATAATTTTTAATTTTATCTGTTAAGTCAAATTCTATATCAGCAAATTTTTGAAAAAAGTTAATATCGTTTTCAAAATAATTATTAAACTTAGAACATAATTCATCAAAATCCTTATCTAAAGCATATTCATCTCCATTTAAACATAAATAGTTTTTAGTTATAATTTCAAATCCTAATAAGTCTTTTTGATATTTTTCTAAAGTCGAATAAATTTCTGTATTTTCTACAAACCAATTAAATTTTCTTGAAACATAAAAATTCCAATTTCCAGCATTTATTATTTTATCTATTAAATTATTATTTTTGTTTACAGTTGTAATAGGTCTGCATTGTAATATATAAACTTTTCCTTTATAAACTGCCCATTCTATATCTACTGGAAAGTTATAAAATTCCTCTATTTCTTTAACTTGTTTTGATACTTTCAAAATCATATCATCACTTAACTTTTGAGAGCTTCCTTTTAAACATTTAGTAATTCCTTCTTCTCTACTCATTTTAAGCTTTTGTTCTTTTATTTGTTTAGACTTTATTTTATTTTCATCTTTATTTATTATATAAGTATCTGGAGTTATTTTTCCTGAAACTACTGTTTCTCCAATTCCCAGACCTGCTTCAATAACAATTTCATCTTTTTTGCTAGTAGTTGAATTTATTGAAAATGCTATACCAGATACTTCACTTTGTATCATTTCTTGTACAACAACTGCTACTTTAATATCTGATTTATCATTATTTTTTATTCTATAAAAAATTGCTCTAGGACTAAAAACTGAACTATAACACTTTTTTACACTTTCTATTCGTTTATTTTTACATTATA
>JAAWJE010000072.1 GCA_022796725.1 Clostridia bacterium
GTTAAATTATATTCAAAAAATGGTGTATCATTTTTTAAAATAATATTTAAAGTATGTTCATCTATAATTTGTACATTTTCTATCATTTTTATATTATCTTTATATATAGAAGATTTTAACGCCTTAAGTACGTCTATTGTATATTTAACATCTTCAGCTATAAGTTTTTCTCCTGAATGCCATAAAATATTTTCTTTTAATTTAATAACATATTCTTTATTACTCTTTTTTGATATTTCTTTAGCCAGTCCATAATTAAAATTATAATTTTCATCAAAAGTTATTAAAGAATCAAATATTAATTTTGAAATAGCTTGTACATTTTTATTTCTAGTTAATATTGGATTTATAGTATCAAATTGTGCAATACCAAGTCTAATCTCTTTTATCATATTTGAATTTAATGTTGTAACAGTTTGAGAAGTTTCTTTTGGTTTAGAATTATTTTTCTTATAAGTCATATATGTAATAACTGCTAAAATAACGATAAATGTAATAAATCCATATTTAATTATGTTTGTTTTGCTTTTATTCAAATTTTACTCACCTTCCAATGTTTATATAATATATTAATTTTTCTCCTCTTGCAATAGATTTTACATTCATATTTACAAAAAAATAAAGTGAGCATATCTTATAGCCCACTTAAAATATATTAAATTATTTTCTTGACTCTATTATAAGCTTAATACCCGTTCTATCTTCCCCTTCTACTTGTACTTCTGCGAATGCTGGTATACATATTAAATCTACTCCTGCTGGTGCTACAAATCCTCTTGCTATTGCCACTGCTTTAATTGCTTGATTTAGTGCTCCTGCACCAATTGCTTGCATTTCTGCTTTTGTAGTTTCTTTTACCAATCCAGCTATTGCTCCTGCTACTGAATTTGGGTTTGATTTTGATGAAATTTTTAAAACTTCCATTTCTTGCCTCCTATTTTTTATATTTTTTACTTACAAACTTTTTATATAATATTTATATTATAAAGTCTAGCACTTTATGGTAAAAAATGGATTTATCGTTCGCCTAGTTTCTTCTACATTCGACTTTTACTTACAAATTTATTCTTTTTATGCCAATAACTCTTCCTGTTTCGTCATTTATTTCAAAGATACAAGCATTCATTTTAGCATTTCCTTCTGCAATTTTATATCTTTCAGGAAGAGAAGTTTCAAATCTCTTTATAGATGCTTTAACATCCATTCCTATTACAGACTTTATAGGACCTGTCATGCCTATATCTGTAATATATCCTGTTCCTCCTTCTAGAATTGTTTCATCTGCTGTTTGAACATGAGTATGAGTTCCAAAAATAATATTTGCCTTTCCATCAAGATAATATGACATAGCAATTTTCTCTGCAGTAGCTTCTGCATGAAAATCTACAATTATATAATCGACTTCATCTTTAATTTTTTCTATTATTTGATCTGCAACTATAAATGGATTTTCGCTAAGCACGTTCATTTCTACTCTACCAATTAAATTAATTACTGCTATTTTTTTATTTTTGCAATCAAATATTCTGTATCCTTTCCCAGGATTATTCTTACTGTAATTAGCAGGTCTTATTATTTTTTCTTGTTCTATAAAATTAAAAACTTCCTTTTTAGCCCAAGTATGATTTCCAAGTGTAATTGCATCTGTTCCAAGACTTAAAATGGTTTTATAAGCCTTTTCATTTATTCCCATGCCATCTGCTACATTCTCTCCATTAACAACTATAAAATCTATATTTTCTCTTTTAACTAATGAAGGTAATTCTTTTTCTAACTTTTTTAATCCTTCATTTCCGAACTAAATCTCCTACGGCTATAACTCTCATAATTTTACTCCTCTTTTTTATAGTATTACAGGTATTATAATACTATATTTTTATTTTTTTATCAACAATCTTCAAATATATCTTCCATACTAAGCAACATTTTAGCACCTTCTTTTATCAGTTCGTTTGTTCCTTCTGAATTTTTACTTGTAATATTACCGTGGAACGCTATATATTTCTTTTCCTTGTTCTAATCCTAAATTTGCTGTAATTAAGCTACCGCTTTTCTTTTTTGCTTCTATAACAATTACCCCATCTGACATACCACTTACAATTCTATTTCTCATTGGAAAGTTTTCTTTCCTTGGCTCCATATCTAAACAGTATTCTGATATTATTGCTCCATTATTATCTATTATTCTTTTATATATCTCTTTATTTTCTTTTGGATATATAACATTTATTCCGCTTCCCAAAACAGCAATTGTTTCTCTTTTATTATCTAGACATCCTAAGTGTGCATAAGTATCAATTCCTTTTGCCATTCCGCTAATTATTATTAAATTATTTTCTGATAAAATATTCGATATTCTCCTTGAGATTTTTGCTCCATATTCTGTGCAATCTCTACATCCAACAATCGAAAATCCCTTATTATTTAAAATATCTATATTTCCTTTAACATATAATAAAATTGGATAATCATATATATTTAATAATCTGACTGGATATTTACTATCTATATATGTAACTATACATATATTATCCATTTTTAACCTTTTCATGTATTCTTCTAATTTTTCTTCACTGTATGTTTTTTTATTTTCTATTATTTCTAATAGTATTTTTTCTTTTCTAAACTTACTTATACTTTCAAATGCTCTATTTGAATTTATAATTCTAGATACTTTATTTACATTCATATCTAAAATATCTTTTGGTTTATTATTAAAACCTTCTAATAATTTTATTTTTTCTATTGGTTTTAGCTTAAAAAAAGAGAGCCAAATCCAGTAGTTTATATCTTCCAATAAAACCTCCAAATTCTAGCCCCCAATATTTTTTATTTATTTTGTTCTTTTGTTGCTTTTACTACATTTGCCATAAGCATAGCAATAGTCATTGGTCCTACTCCACCTGGTACTGGTGTTATGTAAGATGCTTTTTTACTTACATTTTCAAAATCTACATCTCCTTTAACTTTGCCTTCATCATCTCTGTTTATTCCTACATCTATTACTACTACTCCATCTTTTACCATATTTTCTTTTAAAAAGTTTCTTTTTCCAATGGCAACTACTATTATATCAGCCCTTCTAGTAATCTCTTCTAAATCTTTTGTTTTAGAATGACATACTGTAACAGTAGCATTTTTATTTAATAAGCACTGAAGCATTGGTTTTCCAACTATATTGCTTCTTCCTATTATTACTGCATTTTTTCCTTCAATTTCAATATTATACTCTTTTAAAATTCTTATTATTCCATAAGGTGTACATGATACAAATCCTTTTTGGCCTAATGTTAGTTTTCCTACATTTTCTGGATTAAATCCATCAACATCTTTTTCAGGAGAAATTCTTTTAAAAGCCTCATTTATATCTAAATTCATTGGAATAGGACTTTGAAGTAATATACCATTTATCTCTTTATTTTTATTTAACTTATCAATTAGACTTAATAATTCTTCTTGTGTTGTAGTTTCATCTAGTAAGTACTCTTCAAATTCAATTCCTATTTCTTCACAAACTTTACTTTTATTTCTTATATATATTTGTGAAGCTGGATTATTTCCAACCATTATAACAGCAAGTTTTGGAATAATAGTTTTTTCTAATTTTAATTTTTCCACTTCTTCCTTTAATTCTAGTTTTACTTTTTTTGCTACTTCTTTTCCATCTAATATATTTGACATCTTTTTTCTCCTTAAATTTACTTATATTATTATATTTTTATCTTACAAAGTAAACTACATATACTAAAAGTCCTATAAGAACTCTATATACTGCAAATATCTTAAAACTTCCTTTTTTAAGGAAATCCATTAAAAATTTTATTACAAATATTCCTACTATAAAACTCGTAAAAACTCCTATAAAAAATTCTTTAGTAAGTTCAAATACTCCAAGTTTTAATATAACTGCTGCAAATATCATAGGTGTTGATAATAAAAATGTATATTTTGCTACGCTTTCTCTATCTACTCCTAAACTTCTTCCTACTGTTATTGTTGCTCCTGACCTAGATACACCAGGAATAAATGCTAAAACTTGTGATATAGCGATTAAAAATGATTGTTTTAATGACATATTCTCATAATCTGTATCTGATTTTGATTTTTTATCTACTAAATATAATAAAATTCCCATTATAATAAGAGCTGTTCCTACTATTAATGGATGTCTTAATTTATCTTCTAAGCATTTATCAAATATAAGACCAATTATTCCAGCAGGAATTGTTCCTATTACTAAGTAAAAAAATATTTTTCCATCAACATTATCTTTCTTATGTACTATCTTTTCATAAGCTCCTTTGAATAAATTTAACCAATCTTTAAAAAAGAATATACATATTGCAAGTAAAGTTCCAAAATGAAGGGCAATATCAAAAGCATCTGGTATATTCCAATTAAAGAAAAAGTCTGATATTAAATATAAATGACCTGAACTAGATATAGGTAATAATTCTGTTAATCCCTGTACTATTCCAAGTATAATTGCTTGGTACATTTCCATTTTTTAAAATTCCTTTCTACATTTCTTTTAATATATGATATAGTGTTTCTTGTATAAATTGTGCTGATGTAAGAGGTGCTACTTTTCCTGGCAAAGATAACGCCCATATTACTTTAAGATTCTTTTCTCTTGCAGCTTTTCTATCAACTCCTCCTGGATTAGATGATAAATCTATAACAGTACAATCTTTTTTTATATAATTTAATCTATTTTCATCTAAAATTAAAAATGGTATTGTATTTATTATAATATCATATTCTCCAAGTTTACCTTCAAGTTCACTTAGATGTACTGGTGTATATCCATAAGCCTTAATCCATGCTATATCTGAATCCTTTCTAGCTTCACATGATACCTCTGCTCCTATACCATATAACATTTTTGCAAGTACTTTTCCAACTCTTCCAAATCCCATTACTAAAATTTTACTTCCATGTATTGTTCTTTGTGTTTCTTCCATTGCAAGTTGTATTGTTCCTTCTGCTGTTGAAATAGTATTTAAAACAACAAGTTCTTCTCTTTTAAGTAAATCTATATATGTTATTTTTCCTTTTTGTAATTTCTCAGCGATATTATCTAATATCTGCCCTGCTATAAATGTTTTATTTTTATTTGACATTTCTTCTATAACTGTATCTATGTCAATCTTTTCTTCACTAAATGGTGCACTTAGGTTTTTTCTATCTATTGATAATGGCATTGGTCCAAGAATAATATTAGAACTATCAACAACTTCTTTTATTGAATTACATTTAATTAGATTTTTACTTTCTGTAAGTTCATCTGCATTTTCTACTCCATAAGTATATACTTTAAAATCATCCTTTATTAATAACTCAGTAAGCTTAACTATTCTAAGGTCTCCTCCTATTATTGATATTGTTTTGTTCACTTTCTTCTTCCTTTCCCTTTCTTATTTTTAATTAATAATCTTTTTCCTTTTGTGTTTTAAAAGACTCTTCAAATTCAAAGTTTATATCTTTTTCTGCTTCTCTTTGAATTCTTTTTAGTTCTTCTTTCTTAAATATATTATCTACTTTTTCATTAATTCTATTTTTTACTTCGTTTTCATTTATGTCTTTTATTAATATATATGTTTCTTCTAAATAATCTTGAACTTCTTTTTCTTTTTTACCTAATTCTTTTCTTTCTTCTACTTCTTTTCCTTTTTCTGAAATTTTTATGTATTGTTTTATTGGATAAAAGATTTCTTCATTAGGTATAATTTTTAAATAATTACCATCAATTTCTATTGCTTTATTCACAAATATTATAGCCTTATCTTTTTCTCCCTTAATCATTGCAATTTTTGCTAATTGATAATATGCCTTTGCTTCTAATTCTTCATCTAGCAAACATTCTTCAAAGTATTTTTCTGCATCTTCTAGGTCTTTTTCAAGTAGTGCTATTTGTCCTAAATTATATTTTGCAATATGATTTCTATGATTAATTTCTGCTGCTTTTTCATAACATTCTTTAGCACTTGAAAAATCATTAAGCCTTGTATAAGCAATTCCTAAATCATAATATAAATCATAATCTGCTGGTGTATACTTTAGTGCATCTGTATACACTGATACTGCTTCTTTAAATCTACCTTGTTCACAAAGTAAACTTCCCATAAGCATTGATGCTTCATAGCACTCTGGTTTTATACTTAAAAGGCTTTTTAACATTTCAACAGATTCATCTTTTTGTCCAAGATTATTTAATAATTCTGCTATCTTATAATATGACTTATAGTCTTTTGAATTTCTATCTACTGCAATAACATACTCATCTATTGCTTTTTTTTCTTCTCCATCTTTTTCATATATTTTTGCAAGTAATTCGTGTCCTTTATGACTTTCTGGATACTTGTCTACTAATTTTAAAACAAGTTTTTTAGCACTTACATCATCTCCAGTCATAATCAAAATTTTACTTACTATTACATAAACAATCTCTGAGAAAAGATATCCTTTACTTTCTAATATTATAATAATTATAGGTAAGAATATCGCAAATAAATACATAAAAAATTTTAAAAATATTCCGTATATTATTTCTTATAATTATCTCAATAAAGTTAATTGCAATTCCTAAAACTTCTATACCAAGAATAATAATATAATTTGTATCATTTCTTTTAATTAACTTTGCAAAAATTATAATAAATAAAGAAAATGCTAACATATTAAAAATAAGTTTCTCTATTAACATTTCCTATCCCCTCTCTTAAACAACCTGTGATTACATTCACAATTTTTCAAATTATATCACATACATTTTTTTAAAACAAGGCTTATTATATTTTAAACTTATATTATTTATTTTGTATAACTTATTGACAATAATTTCTTAGAGATTATATTATTATAGAAAATATATTAAAACTTAAATTTATTTAATATATTAAATCTATATAATTAAGAGGTAAATTATGGCATTTGATGGAATTATAACTAAATCTGTTGTTTCAGAATTAAATAATATATTAATAAAAGCTAGGGTAAATAAAATATTTGAACCTAATAAAAATGAAATAATTCTTTCACTTTATAATAATGGAGAAAATTATTTATTAGATATAAATATTCATCCTGAAAATTATAGAATAAATATTTCTAAACATACTAAACCAAATCCTGCTAATGCAATGAATTATTGTATGCTTCTTCGTAAATATCTTATAGGATTTAAGATAACATCTATAAAAAGTTATGATTTAGAAAGAATTATAAAAATTCGCTTTGAAGGTACTAACGAAATTCATGACAATACTTCATACACTCTTATAATAGAGCTTATGGGACGTAGAAGTAATGTAATTTTACTAAATAGTAAAGGAAATATTATAGATTCATTAAAACACATAATAACTCATTCAAGAGAAATACTTCCTGCAAGACCTTATCAATATCCAGAGATTTTTAAAACTTCTCTTTTAGAATTAAAATCTTTTGATGAATTTTATAAAATAATTTCACAATATTCATATGCAAAAATCTCTAAGCTTTTATCAGATACTTTTATTGGAATAAGTATTCCTTTTATAGAAAATATTTTAAATGAACTAAATATTGATGATGACTCTAAAGATATAAATGATTTAAGAGAAATATATAATTATATTTTAGACTTTATTAATAATCTAGGAACTAATAATATTTCACTAAAAAAATTATCTGATAAAGATTATACTATTGAACTAAATTCTACAAATATTAAAAATCCAGTAAATGCTTCTATTGATGATTTTTACTATTCAAAAGAATTATCAGATAATTTTTATAATCAAAAAAGTAACTTATTAAAAATGATTTTAAGTAGCTTAAAAAAATGTTCTAAAAAATTAGAAAATATAAATGCAAAACTTGCAGAATGTGAAAATATGGATAAATATAGATTATATGGTGAACTTTTAACTGCTAATTTATACAAATATTCTGATGTAATTAATATTCCTGAAAGTGTTACACTTGAAAACTATTATGATAATAATAATTTAATAAGTATTAAACTTGATGTTAATAAAAGTGTTAATAAAAATGCTGAAAGATATTTTAAAAAATATAATAAATTAAAAAATACTTTATTAGTAGTTACAAATCAAAAAAAGGAAGCTGAACTTGAACTTAAATATATTGAAAGTATTATATTTTCTATTGATAATGCCAAAACAATAGAAGAAATAGAAGAAATAAAAAATGAATTTTTAGAGAATGTTGAAGTTAAAAGAGTAAATTATAAAAATTTAAAACCTACTAAACCAAAACATGACTCTGAAGAACTTCACTTAAATAAATATAATATTAATGGCTTTGATGTATATGTTCGGAAAAAATAATAAACAAAATGATTATTTAACTCTGCAATTTGCAAATAAAAATGACCTCTGGTTTCATGTTCAAAGTTTTCATGGATGTCATGTAATACTTAAATTAAATGGAAAAGATCCTGATGAAGATACAATTTTTAAATGTGCTCTTCTTGCCAAACAAAATAGCAAAGCAAATTTAGATAAAAATGTATCTGTTGATTATACATATATAAAATTTGTAAAAAAAGCTCCTGGCCAAAAGCCAGGAATGGTAAATTATATAAATTATAAAACAATAATTTTATAGAAAGATATAAAATATTTATATCTTTCTTTAATTTTCTTTTGCTAGAATTATTAATCTATTATCTGTTACATCTGCATCATCTGTGCAAGTTGAAAGTGATATTTCTCTTTTCCCATTTGTTTGTCTATTATAAAAACTTGCATCTGATGAAGAAGTTACAAATGTTTTATAAATTGTATATTCAATTTCTTTTTGACCATTTGTTTTTAAATATATCTTATCTCCAACTTTTAATTTAGTAACATTAGAAAATAGCTTTCCATTTCTATAATTATGTCCAATTATTACAGTATTTCCTGGTCTATTAAATCCATTTGTACTATAAAGATATGAACTTGCTACTTCTATTGCATCAGATGTAATATTTGATATTACTTTCATATTTAAGTTTATTGAAGGAATTCTTATTTCTCCAAATGTATCAAACCCTTTATATTTAATTATTGGAATATCATCATTTGGATTTTTCTTTTTTTCAGGAGGAGTTACTGTTTTATTTTCATACTCCATTGATATAGAATTTGTGCTATTTTTATAAGTATCTTCTATTGCAGTTATTCCTAAATAAGCAAAATATACTACTGGTAAAACAATAATTGGCATAAGAGCCACTACTGCTCCTTTTACATTTTTAAAAAATCTATTCATATCTTTATATCCTTTATTATTTTATTAGTCTTTTAGTTTCTCTTGCTATCATAAGCTCTTCATTAGTTGGTATTACATATACTTTTATTTTAGATTCAGAATTTGAAATTAATTTTTCTTCGCTTTTTACTTTATTTGCTTCTTCGTCAATTTCTACTCCCATAAACCTTAAGTATTCACAAATTCCTTTTCTTACATTTACTTGATTTTCTCCAATACCACCTGTAAAGATTATATAGTCTGCTCCATTCATAGCTGCAGCATATTTTGCAATATATCCAGCAACTTGATATTTTAAATTATCAACTGCAATTTTTGCTCTTTCATTACCTTCATTTGAAGCATTTTCTATTTCTCTAAAATCAGGAACTAAACCAGATATTCCAGCTACACCAGAATCTTTATTTAATATATTCTCCATTTTTTCTGGTGATAAATTCTCTTTTTTCATTAAATATAATATAATTGAAGGATCTACATCTCCACTTCTTGTTACCATTGGTATTCCGCCAAGTGGAGTAATACCCATACTTGTATCTACTGATTTTCCACTATCTATTGCACAAACACTAGCTCCTTGTCCTATATGACAAGCTACTACTTTCATATTTTTTATATCTTTATTTTCTATTTCAGCTAATCTTTGTGATACATACATATAAGATGTTCCATGAAATCCATATTTTCTTACTCCATATTCTTCGTAATATTTATATGGTATTGGATAAATATATCTCTCTTTATTTATTGTTTGATGAAATGCTGTATCAAATACTCCTACCATTTTTTTATCTGGCATTACTTTTTTGCAGGCTTCTATTCCTAAAATACACGCTGGATTATGAAGTGGTGCTAAATCTGTATATTCTTTTAAAACTTCTACAACCTTTTCATCTATTACTACTGATTCAGATATTTTTTCTCCACCATGTACCAAACGATGACCAATTGCATTAATCTCATCTAGACTGTCTATTACTTTGTATTCTGGATTTACTAACTGCTCTAAAGTAAATTTAATAGCCTCTGTATGATCATAAGCTGGATTATCTATTTTTATTTTTTGACCATTTACTTTATGTGTTATAAAAGCCTCTTTTTCTCCTATTCTTTCATATCTTCCTGATGCTAACACATCCTCATTTTCCATATCTATTAATTGATATTTAAGTGATGAACTTCCACAGTTTAAAACTAATATTTTCATAAACTTATCTCCTTTTTTATTAATCTTAATAAAAAGGCGCTTTTCTCAAAATTGCGCCCTTTACATTTTTTAGTATTATTTACCAGATTCTACTATTGATTTTGTATCTCTTGCTATCATTAATTCTTCATTTGTAGGAACAACATATACTTCAACTTTTGAATTATCAGAGCTTATTTTTCTTTCTTCTGCTTTTACTTTATTAGCTTCTTTATCAATTTCAATTCCTAAGAATTTTAATTTATCACATAAAATTTCTCTAGTTTCATTTCCTCTTTCTCCAGTTCCAGCAGTAAATGTTATTACATCAACTCCATTCATTGCTACAACACATCTTGCTATATAGCAAGCTACTAAATAGTGATATACATCCAAAGATAAACCTGCTTGTTTATCTCCATTCCATGCTAATGGTTCTATATCTCTTGCATCTGGTGATATTTTAGAAACACCATATAAACCTGATTCTTTATTTAATATTTTATTCATATCATCTGGTGCTAATCCTTCTTTTTCCATAATAAATGTTACCACTGATGGATCTAAATCTCCTGACCTTGATCCCATTGGAATTCCTCCTAGTGGAGTAAGTCCCATACTTGTTTCAACAGATTTTCCATTTTGTATAGCACAAATACTTGCTCCTTGTCCTAAGTGGCAATTTATTATTTTTAAATCTTCAATATTTTTACCCATCATTTCAGCAACTCTATTTGCAACAAATTCATGAGATGTTCCATGAAATCCATATTTTCTTACTCCATATTTTTCATAATATCTATATGGTATTGGATAAATATATCTATCCTCTGGTATTGTTTGGTGAAATGCTGTATCAAATACTGCTACCATTGGAGTATTTGGCATTTCTTTCTTGCAAGCTTCTATTCCTAATATACCTGCTGGATTATGAAGTGGTGCAAGTGGAATACATTCTTCAATCGCTTCAATAACTTTATCATTAATTAATACTGGTTTATTAAATTTTTCTCCACCATGTACAATTCTATGTCCAACTGCATCAATTTCTTTTAAATCTTTTATAACACCATATTCTGCATGTGTTAATTGTTCCATTACTATCTTTAGTGCTTCAGTATGATCTTTTGCATATTCTTCAATTTTTATTTTCTCTCCATTTACTTTGTGAGTTAAGTAAGAACCTTCATTTCCTATTCTTTCATAATAACCTTTTGCTAAAACATTTTCTGTACTCATATCAATTAACTGATATTTCACTGATGAACTACCACTATTTAATACTAATACTTTCATATTTTTTCTCCCTTTCTTTTATTTATAAATATCTTTTAAAACTTTTTATTGATATACCAGCAGACATTCTCACTCTTGGTAATTTATATTTATTCATTCCTGGTTTTACTTTATTATTTTCAGTAGTAAATGCTACTTTAAAACCTGCTTTTTTAACTGCTTTCATTGTATTTTCTGTACAGTCGCCATAAGGATATGCTATTGCATTAGAATTTCCACCTAATTTTTTTATAGAAGTTTCTAAATCTTTTACACTTTCATCAATTGGTAATGCAGTAAAAATTCCTCCATGTCCTATATTTCCTCCTGCTCTGTGCATATTATCTGTATGTGATTCAAAATTCACAGTAGAATTTTTATATTTTTCTAATTTTTTACTATCAAATTTTTTTGTAATTATAAAGGCAGTAGCTGGAACATTGTACTTTTTTAAAAGTGGTATTGCTAACTTGTATATACTTTTATTTCCATCATCCATTGTTATTACTACACTTTTTTCAGGAAGGTCAATTTTTTCCTCTACAAAAGCTTCTATCTCTTCCCAACTTGGAAAATAATAATTATTTTCTACTAAATAATTTATTTGGTTTTCAAAATTAGAAATCTCCATCCAATTAGAGTTTTTTCCAGTCTCACCTTTTTTCTTATCATAAAAATAATGATACATTAAAACAGGTAACGAATTATTTGATTTTTCTCCCTTTTTTAAAACTCTTGATTTTCTTACTACAACTTTCCTTACTTTCTCTTGATTACTCTCTCCAATTGAATACTTTACTTCATACTCTCCTGGAGTTTTTATATCAATATTATTTTCTACTTTAACCTCATTTGTAACATCAATATCTTTTGAATTTATTGCTGAAAAACCTGGTTCATTATAAGATTCATTTTTATATAAATATATAGTATCATTTCCTTTTAAATCTATCTTAGAAGTTATTTTCTCATCATTTTCTAAATTCACAACCATCTCTTTAGGTTTATTATTCATAAATGTATAAGTTATAACTATTCCTATTAATGCTATTATTAATATAAAAATAATTTTTATATAATTACTTTTTTTCTCATTTTTCATAAATAAAATTCTCCTATATTAAGATAACCTACATTTGCCCTTGAACTGCAGTTATTGCAACAACACCTACTATATCATCACTACTACAACCTCTTGATAAATCATTTACAGGTTTTGCAATTCCTTGACATAATGGTCCATAAGCTTCAGCTTTTCCTAATCTTTGAACTAATTTATATCCAATGTTTCCAGAATTTAAGTCTGGGAATATGAGTGTATTACATTTCCCTGCAACTTCACTTCCTGGTGCTTTACTATTTCCTACTTCTGGAACTATTGCAGCATCTAATTGTAGCTCTCCATCTGCTTTTATTTCTGGTACTTTTTCTTTTAATAATCTTGTTGCTTCTATTACTTTTTCTGTTAGTTCTGACTTTGCACTGCCATAAGTTGAATATGAAAGCATTCCAAGCTTTGCCTCTTTTCCTACTAACTGCTCAAAACTTTTAGCTGAAGAAATTGCTATCTCTGATAATTTATCACTATCTGGATTCTCATTTAGTCCACTATCAGCAAAAACAAATACTCCATTTTCTCCATATTCGCAGTCTGGAACAACCATTAAGAAAAATGCTGAAACAAGTTTAGTTCCTGGTGCAGTTTTAAGTATTTGAAGTGCTGGTCTTAATGTATCTGCTGTTGAGTGTATAGCACCTGATACTAAACCTTGAGCATCATCACATTTCACCATCATCATTCCAAAATATACAGGATCTAATAATTTTTGTTTTGCTTCTTCTTCTGTCATTCCCTTTGATTTTCTTAATTCATAAAATGCTGATACATATTTATCATACTTTTTGGAAGCCTTTGGTTCTATTATTTGTGCTTTAGAAA
Organism: Clostridia bacterium; assembly: GCA_022796725.1. GTDB lineage: Bacteria > Bacillota > Clostridia > TANB77 > CAG-508 > UMGS1994. Next base: position 13,662 of record JAAWJE010000072.1, read on the forward strand.
TATCTAAATTATTTTCCTTCGCTTTTTTTAATATCTCTTCTTCATTTCCTACTAATATTATTTTTGCAAATCCTTCTTTTCCTATTTTATCTGTTGCCTCTAATACTCTTATATCTGTTGCTTCTGGTAATACTATTGTTTTTATATCTTTTTTAGCTTTCTCCTTTAATGTTTCTATAAAAGACATAGGCTCCTCCTTATATTATAAAATTTATTTGATTATATAAAAATTATCGTTTAAAGTCAACAAAAAGCTGATAGTTTAACTTATACTATCAGCTTTTTTCTAATTATTTTCTAAAATATCATAAGTATATTCATTTTCTTCTAAATGTACAGTATTTGCATATATTTCACTTTTTATATCCTTCTCTAAGATTTTTACTTTACTTTCAGATTCATTTATTTCTAACTTAAAAATAGCAGTATCATCTATTTTTTTATAATCCTCTGAATTTTCTTCACCATTTAAAATATATAATTCATTCATTTTACAGACTATATTATTTCCATTAACTTCATATTTTCCAGTCATATATGCTTCATCTTCATCAGTTATATATACTATATTATTTTCTTTAAATTCAAATCCTATTCCAGCATAGTCATTTTCTTCTTCCTCATCTGAATTTGAGTATTTTGAAATATTATAGATTCCTAATTTTAATTTTCCATTATAATTATCTGTTAGTCCTTTAGCTGTATTTATTGCATTATCAGTACATTTATTTTTATTATTAATATGCCTTGATATAAAAAATCCTGCTATAAATGATACAATTATTAATATTATCGCTATTACTTTATAATCTTTTTTCATTTTTACCTCCAAAAATTAATCTAAAATAGTTTCTACTCTTATTATTCCTGTACAATTAGAACTTCCAGTTTCATCATCAAATTCAAAATAAAATGTATTTTTACTATCTGGATTACTATTATCTTTAACTGGAATTACTTCATAATTTGAAAAATACTCTTTAACTGACATTATTTCATTTTCTTCTCCATCTTTAATCATAATTTCACTTCCAACATCAACATATAAATATTTTGATGTTGGTTTTAATAATTGATTATATTCATTTTTTGAATATAATGTATATGATTTTATTTTATATGGCTCTATATAAAATTCTTTTCCTGTATTATTATCTTTTAATATTTTTTCATCATCTTCTTTATTATAAATATAACTATATTCTGTTCCATATAATGTATATTTCTTGCTTTCTTCTATTTTTAAAAATTCTTCTTCTGATATTTGGTATGGAATATATTTGACTCCTTTTAATCGATATTTATTATCATATTCCATTTTTTCTACATTTGTTATATATAATACATCATCTATATCTTTAGTTAAATTTATATATTCTATATTTGAACTATTAGATTTATTTTTGCTATTTTGAACATCACTCACTTTGCATTTATAGGTAGCATTTGAAATTAAAAAACCCATTATAAA
>JAAWJE010000037.1 GCA_022796725.1 Clostridia bacterium
ATGAAAAAAAATAATTTAAAAAAGGTATTGAAAAAAATATACAAATTACTTGAAAAAACACAGAAATTAAAATTTTTAATTATTATATTAATAATGATAATTTCTGCGGGTTTAACACAATTAACACCAAAAGCTATAGGATGGTTGACAGATGACATTTTAAATGTAAAAGGTGTATCATTTGAAAAAGTAATACCATTTTTAGTATTTATATTAGTAGTAAATGTAGTAAATGAAATTATAAAAATAATAAGAAGAGTAATGGTAGAAGATGTAGCAACAAGAACAGAGAAAAAAGCAAGAGGTATGGTTATTAAATCATTACTTATGGCACCACTATCATATTTCAGAAAAAATATGACAGGAAATATTCATGGAAGATTAAATAGATGTTTAGATGGAACAATAAAACTAGAGAAACTGTTATTTATGGATTTTGCACCAGCAATATTTAATAGTATAGCAGCAATTATTACTATATTTTTAACATTACCAATTACACTTGCATTACCAATGCTATTAGTTATACCTGTTGGGATATTTATTGTACTTAAACAAATAGAAAGTCAAAAAGGAATTAGAGTAGAACTTTTAGAAAGTAAATCTGCGATGGATGGAACTATTGTTGAATTAATAAATGGAATTGAAGTAATAAGAATATGTGATAGTGTTGAGTTTGAATTAAATCGTTTTAATAATAAGTCTGAATTTTTAAGAAATAAAGAGATGAAACATCATAAGGCAATGGCAATGTATGATTGCTTAAAATTTATTAATCAGGCAGCATTTACAGTTTTAATAATTGGAATTTCAACATATTTAGCAACAAAAAATATAATTTCAGTAGGTAGTGTTTTAACAGCTTATTTGTGCTTTAATCAATTAATTAAGCCATTAGAAGAATTACATAGAATTTTTGATGAAGTTTCAGAATGTACAGTATTAGCTAATGACTTTTTTGAAATGGTGGAAATACAGAATGATTTTTCATATAATAAAATTTTAAATGAAAAAAATAATGATATTACAGATGAGATTATAAATATTAGAAATTTAAATTTTTATTATTCTGAGAGTGAAGATAAACTAATTTTAAAAGATTTTAACATAGATATAGAAAAGGGAATGTATTTAGGAATTGCAGGACCATCAGGTTGTGGAAAATCATCACTAATAAAATCTATTTGTAAATTAGAAAAAACAGCTGGAACAATAATTATAGATGATACTAATATTAATAATTTAACTAGAAAAGATATATCTGAAATAATAGCATTAGTTCCACAAACTCCATTTCTAATAGCTGGAACAATATATGAAAATATAATTTATGGAATGAAAAGAGAAGTAACATTAGAAGAGGTAAGAGATGCAGCCAAAAAAGCATATATTTTAGATTATATAGAGGGATTACCAGAAGGATTTGATTTTAAAATTTCAGAAGGTGGGAATAATTTATCAGGAGGACAAAGGCAAAGAATTGCAATTGCAAGAATTTTCTTAAGAAAACCAAAAATACTAATTTTAGATGAAGCAACATCTGCTTTAGATAATACTTCTGAAAAATATATTCAAAGTGAAATAGAGAAATTAAAGATAGAAAATAATACAACAATTATTGCTATAGCACATAGATTAACAACACTTAAGAATTGTGATAGAATTATTGTACTGAATAAAGGAAATATAGAAGAAGATGGTAAATTTGATGCTCTTATAGAAGAGAAAGGAATATTTAGTGATATGTATTATGGAAAAATTAGTTAAATAATAAAGATTTAAAATAATTTTATTATTAGTAGGAGGAAATAAATGAAGTTATATTTATCATCACAGAAATTTGGAAATAAGATAGAGATACTTAAAAAATGGATTAAAGAACATAATAATAAAATATTACTTATTTTTAATGCTCTTGATGCAAAAGGTGAAGAAAAGATTAACTTTAATGTAAAAGAAGATACTGAATTACTGCAAGAAATAGGATTTGATGTTAAAGTTGTAGATTTGAAAAATTATTTTAAAGACAATAAAAGATTAATTCAAGATTTTTCAGAATATAACGCCTGTTGTGTTATGGGAGGAAATGTATTTGTTTTAAGACAAGCAATGGAATATAGTGGATTTGATAAATTTTTATATGAAAAAAGTTTAGACAATGACTTTTTATATATTGGATATAGTGCAGGGAGTTGCGTTTTAGGAAAAGATATAAAAATTTTTGATACAATAGATAATCCTATAAAATTTTATGAAAAAGATAGAATTTTATATAATGGACTAGGGTTTATTGATTATATATTTATTCCACATTATAAATCTAATTATCATAAAGTAAATTTAATTGAAGAACTGGCAGAAAGATGTAAATCTGAAAATAAAAACTTTAAAGCAGTAAAAGATGGAGAAGTGATTACCAAATAAAGAATTTAAAATTGATATAGGAGAAAATTTTAAATGAAAAACAAAGAATTATATGAACTTATTATTAATTATGTTCCTGAAAATGAACAAGAAGAAACTGATAAAAAAATAATGTTAAAGTATATTAATGAATTTGATGATGTATTAACAAGACAAAATGAAATGTTTCATTTTACTACTTCTGCATGGATAGTAAATAATAACAGAGATAAGGTACTTATGATTTATCATAATATATTTAATTCTTGGGCATGGGTTGGTGGTCATGCTGATGGAAATTCTAATTTATTAGAAGTAGTAAAAAAGGAAATTTTTGAGGAAACAGGAATTAGCAAAATAAAATTATTAACAGATGAAATTTTTGGATTGTCTATTCAATTTGTAAAACCTCATATAAAAAATAATAAATATGTTAGTGCACATTTACATTATGACCTTCAATTTTTATTTGAAGCTTCAGAAGATTCTGATTTAAAAATTAAAAATGATGAGAATAGTAATGTTGCTTGGCTAGATGTAGACACTGTTTTAGATAAAGTAACTGAGGAACACATGAAACCAATATATAAAAAACTAATTAATAAAGTAAAAAGAGCTTTTTAAAAATGTAAATCAACAGATGAAGTATAATTGTTAAAAAATTTTAAAATAATTATAAGGAGTAAAAAAGTGATTAATACTAAATTAACTAGAAAAGCAATGAATATAGCTTATAATGCACATATAAATCAACTTGATAAAGCAGGAGTTCCATATATATATCATCCTATCCATTTAGCAGAACAAATGGATACAGAAATAGAATGTATTGTTGCTCTTTTGCATGATGTAGTTGAAGATACTAATGTTACATTTGAACAACTTGAAAAAGAATTTACAAGCGAAGCTATCGAAATATTGAAATTATTAACTCATAATAAAGAAACTCAATACATGGATTATATTAAAAAAATAAAGCAAAATTCTATTGCTAAAAAGGTAAAAATTGCAGATATTAAACATAATTCTGATGAAAGTAGATTAGACAAAATTACTGAAAAAGATATTGTAAGAAGAAAAAAATATAAGGAAGCGTTAGAGTTTTTAAAAAATTAAGTGTAAATAAGTGAGAATTGTATAAATTTTTAAAGTAAATTAATAAATAATAGATAAAATTAAAGATAAATAATATATAATTTTGAAAAGAAAGGAGATATTTATGAAGTTAAACAGCAACGAAATTATGATATATGAAGATAAAGATGGTATTACAAAAGTAAATGTAAAATTCATGAATGAGGATTTATGGATTACTCAAAATCAGCTAGCAGAGATTTATAAAACAACTCAAGAAAATATATCAATGCACATTAAAAATATTTATAAAGATGGTGAATTACAAGGTGTTTCAACTAATAAGAAATTCTTATTGGTTCAAAAAGAAGGAAATAGAGAAGTAAAAAGAAATATAGACCATTATAATTTGGATATGATAATTGCCTTAGGATACAGAGTACAATCAGAAGTTGCAGTTAGATTTAGAATATGGGCAACTGGGAAGTTACATGAATACATACAAAAAGGTTTCACAATGGATGATGAAAGATTAAAACAAGGTGGAAATAGATATTTTAGAGAATTATTACAAAGAATTAGAGATATCCGCTCAAGTGAAAGAAACTTTTATCAACAAGTAACAGATATATATAGTACAAGTATAGATTATAATCCAAGAAGTGAAATGACAAAAAAATTTTTTTCTACTGTTCAAAATAAACTCCACTATGCTGTCCACGAACATACAGCTGCAGAATTAATTCATGAGAGAGTAGATAATGAGAAACCTTATGTAGGAATGACCAATTTTAAGGGAGATTATGTTACAATAGATGATGTAAAAATTGCTAAAAATTATTTGTCTGAAATAGAATTACAGAGATTAAATTTGTTAGTATCTCAATTTTTAGATTATGCTGAACTTCAAGCATTAGAACAAAGAAGTATGAAAATGTCAGATTGGATAAAAGAATTAGATAATCAAATATTATTGAATAGAAGAAAAATATTAGAAGGTAATGGTAAAATTTCACATGAAGAAGCAATAAAAAAAGCCGAAAAAGAATTTAAAATTTATCGTGAAAGAGAAATGAAAGAATTACAAAGTGATTTTGATTTGATGATGAAATCATTACAAAATAAAAATTAAATTATATTCCGTCGAATTCGACGGGTTTAAAAATCAAGCTGGTCTTCATACTTTTACACTTAGTGTTAGTCAGTGGTGTGAAAAAACAAATGCTATTGGTATATATTCAAAACGTGGCAAGTATGGTGGAACTTATGCACATAAAGATATTGCATTTGAATTTGCATCAGCAATTAGTCCTGTTTTTAAATTATATTTAATAAAAGAATTTGAGAGATTAAAAGAGTTAGAAAATCAAAATAGAGAATGGGATGTAAAGAGAATTTTAACCAAAAATAATTATTTAATACATACTGATGCAATTAAAAATTACATATTGCCAGATAATGATTATTATAAAAATAGAGAATGGTTAAAATATGCTGAAGAGGCAGACATTTTAAATGTTGCAGTATTTAATACAACTGCTAAAAAATGGAGAGAACTAAATCCTAATTTAGCAAAAAAAGCTAATGTTAGAGATTATGCAACAATTAATGAATTAACAGTATTGTCTAATTTAGAATCCCATAATGCAGAATTAATTAAAGAAGGAAAAAGTAAAGAAGAAAGATTTGAGATATTAAGTAAAATTGCAAAGTATCAATTAGAGATACTTAATAATGCAGAAAAAATAAAGTTGTTAGGAAATGAAGATAATGCAAAAAAATAATGAAGAAAAAAGTTTTTCTAAAGTTTCCATTTCGTGGTAAAGTCTGATTTTAGCAAAACTATGTAAGAACCTTGAAAGATAAGCATTTCTTTGAAATAAGTTTTATATATTTAATAAAAAATAGATAAAATTAATGATAAATAATGTGTAACTTTAAAATGAAAGGAGATACTTATGAAGCAAAATGATAATGAGATAATGATTTATGAAGATAAAGATTTATGAAGATAAAGATGGAATAACAAAAGTAAATGTCAAATTTATTAATGAAGATTTATGGATAACAAAATATCAATTAGCTGAAATATATAAAACAACTAGACAAAATATAGAACAACACATTAAAAACATATATCAAGATAAAGAATTAAATGAAAATTCAACTTGCAAGAATTTATTGCAAGTTCAAAAAGAAGGAAACAGAGAAATAAAGAGAAATTACATAAGCAAATAATATTTTTAAATCAGTTTGTTTTAATTACAAGAATTATTAGTAGAATGAAATATGATTTTACAGGTGAAAAGGTGGATAAACTTGATTTAATAAAAATGAAAATTACAGATTTTAATTTATATAGGAGATTTTTATGTAGAATTATATTGTGGTATTACAATATAAAAGAATTATCAGTTAGAATATTATTATTTTTAATAATTATATATTTCATTTTTATAATATGTAAAAACGTAGTGATATGATAAAAAATAATACCATAAAGCTGAGGGGATTATAGTAAAATTAAATTATAACATAAAATGAAAGGAGAGAATATTATAGACAATAAATTAGAAACAATATCAAATCTTTTTGAAGATAAAGAGATAAGAAGTATATGGGATAGCGAAAAAGAAGAATATTTTTTTAGTGTAGTAGATGTTATTGGTGCATTAACAGATAGTAAAGAACCTAGAAAATATTGGTCTGTATTAAAAAATAGATTAAAAAAAGAAGGTAGTGAAGTGACTACATTTTGTAGTCAGTTAAAAATGTTATCACAAGATGGGAAAATGAGGTTGAGAGATGTATTGGATACAAAAGGAATTTTAAGACTTATTGAGTCAGTTCCAAGTCCAAAAGCAGAACCATTTAAATTGTGGTTAGCTAATTTAGGAAGTGAAAGAATAGATGAAGTTTTTGACCCAGAAATTGCAGTTAATAGAGCTATTGAGTATTATAGGAATAAAGGATACACAGATGAATGGATAAAAGCTAGATTAACAGGAATAGTTGATAGATTTAAACTTACAGATGTTTGGAAAGATGGCGGAATTAACAAACCTATTGAGTATGCAATATTAACAAATGAAATATACAAAGGTTGGTCTGGAATGAAAGCCAGTGAATATAAAAAATTAAAAGGACTTAGAAAAGAATCGTTAAGAGATAATATGACAGATATAGAAGTTGCACTTACTAATATTGGAGAAATAGCAACTAGAGATATTGCAAGAGAAGAAAGACCTCAAGGACTAAAAGAAAATTTAAAAGTAGCAAAAAGAGGTGGAGGAGTTGCTAAAGGAGCAAAAGATTTATATGAAAAAGAAACTAAGAAGTCTGCGATATCAAAAAGTAATAGTTTAAATTATAAATACATAGACGAAGTAAAGAAAATTGATAATAAAGAAGGTGAAATAGATGAGTAATAATAAAAAAGATAATCAAGAAGTGTTTTCTAAAGTTTCCATTAACTGGTATCCAGGACACATGGCAAAAACTAAACGTCAAATAATAGATGATTTAAAAATAATAGATGTTGTTATAGAATTGCTAGATGCTAGAATACCAATAGCTAGTAGAAATCCAGACTTTGACTCAATTGTAAATAGAAAAAAAAGAATAGTAATATTAAATAAATCTGATTTATCAAGTGAGGTAGAAAATAAGAAATGGATAGACTACTTTAAAAATAAGGGAATATTAGCAGTAGCAGTAGACTCAAATTCTGGAAAGGGAATTGATAGAGTGCCTAAAGAAATTGAGAAAATTATGAGTGAAGATATTGTAAAAATGAAAGAAAAAGGAATTGTAAGAAAAACAATTAGAGTTATGATACTTGGAATCCCTAATGTAGGAAAATCTTCATTTATTAATAGAATATCTAAAAAAACTACAATGCAAGTTGGAAATAGACCAGGAGTTACAAGACAAAAACAATGGATACGTATAGGAAATCAAATTGAATTATTAGATACACCAGGTGTATTATGGCCAAAATTTGATCAAGATGTTGGTTTAAAATTAGCATATACAGGTTCTATTAAAGATGAAATTTTAGATAGAGTAGATGTAGCATATAATCTTATAAAAATATTGATAAATGAACATAAGGATAAGCTTAAAAAAAGATATAATATAACAGATGAAGAATATGATATTTGCAAAAGTAAAGAGAATTATGCACTTGAATTTATGTATTTGATAGGAAAGAAAAGAGGAGCGCTAATATCAGGTGGAGAAATAGACTTAGAAAGAACATCTGGAATTATATTAGATGATTTTAGAAGCGGTAAAACTGGAAAAATAACTTTAGAAGTAGTATAATATAATAATATATTTATTTTTAGGAGATATAAATTGGAAATAATAGAGAGAAAGAAAGATTTTATGGATGTGAAAATGTTATCCCCACTTACATGGGCATATATTGGGGATAGCGTTTATGAAATGTATATAAGAACTTATTTAGTAAATAAAACAAAACTAAAACCACATAAATTACATATAGAATCAATAAAATATGTAAAAGCAAAATCACAAGCAGATATTTTAAAAAAAATAGAATGTATTTTAACCTCTGAAGAAAAAGATATAGTAAGAAGAGGAAGAAATGCTGAAAATCATCATTTACCTAAAAATGCAGACCCAGCAGATTATATGTATTCAACAGCTTTTGAAGCATTAATTGGTTATTTATATTTAACTAAACAAGATGAAAGATTAAAAGAAATATTAGAAAAATGTATTACTACTAATGAAGAAAGCAACATTTAATAATTATATTGTTTTAATTAAGGAGTTATAAATTTATGAATGATATTCAAAAGAACTTTTTAGAAAGTATTCGTGTAAATATAGAAAGTTATCCTGCGAGTTTTTATGGGAAAATTAAAAATATTCCTTTATCAAATATAGAAATAGAATATTGTGCAGTTCCAAATTATTGTAATGGAAAAATAGAAAAATTTCATATAAGAGATGTTGTTGGGACAAATCATGAAAGATATGCTGGAAAAACATGGATAGAAGCATATTCAGATTTAGATAGAGGAAATGATATTATTGAGTTATATAATAAAAATCCTAATTATTATAGAGAAATTAGACAACCAGATAAAACAGATTTAGGATTAATAAAACTTGATGGAAAATATTATATCTTTGATAAAGCTGGTGGAGGAAATAATAGATTGATAACAATGAAAATAATGTATTTATCTCAAATAGCTAAAGATAAAATTGATTTTCAAAAGATTGATGAAATGTTTACTTTTTCAGCTAGAGTTAGAGAAATTCCAAAGGATAGAAATCTACCATATATAATTATGGCATTAGGGGAAGATTTAGGATTTGGAGTTAATCATTCAAATGGAACTATTAAACTAACAAGAAAATTTAGTGATGATATATTATTTGAAGGTAGCCCTGAAGATATCAAACAGTATTTTATCTCATTATTTGATACAGAAAAATATGATACCAATTTAGTTAAACAAAGATTAAATAATATTAGAAGAACATTTAGTTTTAGCGGAAAACAATATAAGGAAAAATTAGAGAAGTTAGTTCCAAGTTTAAGAGGTGAATAAAGTAATATTTAATAAATATGCTTGACTACTAGTATAAAGATATGTTATAAATATGTAGTAATATTAAGGCCCCTTGGTCAAGCGGTTAAGACGCCACCCTCTCAAGGTGGAATCATGGGTTCGATTCCCGTAGGGGTCACCAAATTATAAATATTAGAGTATCAAGATGTTTTGAAATTATTTTGATACTCTTTAATTTTTTATTATAAAGATAGTATTTAACAATTAATAATATATTAAAAAATGTTATCATGTTAAAATCAGTTGACAAATTTCCAAGTTAAATTGCTTGAAAGCAACTATAAAAAATAATATAATTTGAATTTAATAAAATAAGGATTAAATTAGATAGGGGAAAAAATGAGCATTCTATTAAAACATATTTTAAGAAATATTAAAGAAAATAAGGGAAGAAGTATTTTAATTGTAGTAGCATTAACAATTGCCACAATTGTTCTAGTACTAAATATAACATTACCAAATGAATTATTATTAAAAGTAAGGGAAACTTTGAGAAGTATATATGGAAAAACAGATATTTCTATTTCTACAGTTGAACCTTTTAAAATAGAAGATATAAATTTAGGTGATGAAAAAATAAATTATGTGGGATATTCACAAATAGAAATGGAATCTGAAAAAAAGGAAGCTATCCTTATTAAAGGAGTAGATATAGAAAAAGCTATAAGCCTAAATATATTAGGAGAAGATGTTCCTATATTAAAAGATAATGAAATAGTTGTTAGTAAAAAAGTTGCAGAAAAATCAGGGTATAAACATGGAGATATATTAAAGTTAAAATATAATAATTTAGATTATGAACTCAAAATTGTAAAAATTATAGATAAAAAGGGAATTACTTCAATAGATGTAGAAAATGATTTGTTTATTTCCAACATTAATACAGTAAATGAAATAAAGAAAATAGATATTGAAAAATATGAAGGTTTATATATAGATGTAGAAAATAATGATAAAATAAATTCTGTAAGAGATTATTTAAAAGAAAATAATGATAATTATATTATAGAAAGATTAGTAGATGAAGAAGTAATAAGAGAGCAAACATCTATGGTAAATTATATAATGATACTAATATTTGCTATGGCAACTATTATGATTTACTTTGTTATTAGCTCTTTAAATAAAATTATAATAGCAGAAAGACTTCCTGTTATTGGGACATTTAGAAGTATTGGAGCAACAAAAGGGAGAATGAATCTAATTCTAATATTAGAAAATTCATGTTATGGACTAATATCAGGAATAATCGGAAGTTTAGTTGGTAATTTATTAAACAGTAAAGTTGCAAGTTTATTTATAACTACAAATGGAATGGAACTTACAAATAAAACTTCAAATATGTCACTTGGAATAATATTTATAGGAATTGCTTTTGCTGTGATATTACAAATAGTTATATCAACTAAAGAAATATTGAAAGCAAATAAAAAGCCTATAAAAGATATTATTTTTAATACACAAAATTCTAGATATAAAATAAGAAAAGCTAGAACTATTTTTGGAATTATAATGATAATTTTTGCTTTTTTATTAAATTATATAAATAATAAAACACAAATAGTTTTAACTCTAATCTCTTTAGTATCATTTATAGTTGGAACTGCCAATATTGTTCCTATGTTAATGCAAATGATATCTAAAATATTACATACCATTTTTAGAAAAATAGGATTTCCAACTGGAATGATTGCAAGTAAAAATATAGGGTATAATAAAATGATTATTTCTTCATCAAGATTAATAGTAGTTGCACTATCATTAATGATTACTATAATAACAGTTTCAAGTTCAATTACTAACTTTTTTAATTCTTTTAGATATACTACTCAAGATTATAATATTGTTGTACAATATGTAAGTAAGACATCTGAAAAATACGATAAACTAGCAAATATAGGTGGAATAAAAAAAGTAGATTATATGAATATGTTTTATGACGAAAGAACCACTTATAATGGAAAGAATTTTAAAAATTCGTATATACCGATTATGTTAGGACTATCAGATTCAGAAGTTTATATTAAAGAACTTAACTATAAAATTAAAGACTTAAAATATAATGAAATTTTAGTAGATGAAAAGTTTGCTGAAAAGAACGAAATAAATAAAGGAGATATTTTAAAGTTAAAATTTGAAAATATAAATAAAGAAATAGAATATAAAGTTATGGGATTTGTTAATTCAACATATTTTTCAGCTTCAAGAAATGTTATAATAACTAATCTGCAAAATTTTTTAGATAATTTAACAGGTATTCCAGCTCAAATACATTTAAAATGTGATGATAATGCTGATTTAGAAAAGATTAAAGAAAAAGTAAAAGATGATATAAAAGAAGTTGGAATAAAAATTCAAACTGTTGAAGAATACATTAGTGAGCAAGAAGAGCAAACAAATTCTATATTAAGTATTTTCTATATCATATTAGGTTTAGCAATTATCTTATCTTTTATAGGAATAGTTAATAATCAAATAATAGGTTTTTTGCAAAGAAAAAGAGAATTAGCAGTTTTAAATTCGACATGTATGAGTAAAAATCAAATAAATAATATGATGGCATTTGAAATAATACTATCAAATTTAATTTCATGTAGTATAGCAGTATTAGCAGGGTTCTTAGCTACTGGAATAGTAGATAAATTTATGCAAGGATTGTCTTTATATGTAGATATATCATTTGACTTTATATCAACATTAAAATTTGTTGGAACAATATATATTATTTTATTATTAACCTTGATTATTCCATCAAAAAGATTAAGAAAAATGAATATTGTAAATGAAATAAAGTATGAATAGGAGATAAGAAATGAGTATTATAAAGGTAAATAAATTAAGTAAAAAATTTGTTAATAAAGATAAAGAAATCAAAGTATTAGATAATATATCATTAGAGATAGAAGAAGGCGAATTTGTTTCTTTAATGGGAGCTTCAGGAAGTGGAAAATCAACATTATTATATTTAATTGGTGGATTAGATAATCCAACAGAAGGTGAAATTTATATTAATGGTGAAGATATAAATAAAATGAAGGAAAAGAATTTGTCAAAATTAAGAAGAAAAGATATTGGATTTGTTTTTCAATTTTATAATCTAGTACAAAATTTAAGTGTTGAAGAAAATATAATGCTTCCAGTAATAATGGATGGCAAAAAAGAAAAAGATTATAAAGAAAGATTAAATAAAATATTAAAGATTATAGGTTTAGAAGATAAAAGAAAAAGTTTACCTAATGAATTATCAGGAGGACAACAACAAAGAGTATCAATTGCAAGAGCTATAATATTAAATCCTTCAATAATACTTGCAGATGAGCCTATTGGAAATTTGGATTCAAAGTCTGGAGAAGAAGTCATGGAGCTATTTAAAAAAATAAATGAAGATGAAAAAATAACAATTTTACAAGTAACACATTCAGAGGATTCTGCTAAATATGGAAACAGATTAATAAGATTAAAAGATGGAAAAATTATTTAATTTTATAAAATTAAATAAAAACTTGTTAAAGAATATGTTGATTCTGTAGACTTTTATAGACATTTATACCTTTTTATGATATAATATATAAAAAATTTTAAATAGGAGAGATTGAATTGGAACCAGAAGACGAAATAAAAGTATTAAGAGATAAAATAGCATATTATAAAGAAAACGATGGAAGATATATTTTTGATACTTCTAAAAGTGGAGATATGATAAGAAGACAAATCAATTATGAAGACCATATAATGAGAATATTGATTTTAGAAGTAGAAAAATATGCAAAAATATTTGAAGAAGAAAAAAAAGAAAAAAATGTAATAACTTATATTCTTTTTGAAATTTATGCCTCATCTAAATATACAAGACTATTAGACTTTAATAAATTTATAAGATATTTAGAAACATATAGAAGTAGAATAGAAAATAATGAAATTATAATGTCAAAAATATCAATGCTTTATAAGTTACTAGATTCCAATAGAATTATAGATAGAAAAGATATTTTAAGTTTTTTAAGTGAAGGATATAAGAATTTTGCAGAAAATGATAATAAGTCAGAAATATATATCAATGTATTATCAAAAGAGCAAGTAATTAGAATAGTAGAAGAAGACAAAGTAGTAAGTGAAATAAATAATATTCTAAGATTTTTAATTTATGTAGAAAATGAAAAAGGACAATTATATAAAAAGCAAAAATTAAACTTAAAAAAATTAGAACCAAATGAAGAAAAAACATTAGTATTGTAATTAAAAACAAATAGTAATTTCTATGAGATTATTATTGGTTTTCTAAATAAAGTTTGATTGGAGAAAAATATGAAAATTATATATGGAACAACAAATAATGCAAAATATATAGCATTAAAAAAGATTTTTAAAAATTTAAAGATAGATGTAGATATTGAAACACTAAAGGATATAGGATTTGAAGGTGAAATCATTGAAGATGGCAAAACTTTTGAAGAAAACTCAGAAATAAAAGCATTAGCTATAAAAAAGTTTTGTGATGATAAAAATATAAAAGGAAGGATTATAATAACTGATGATTCAGGACTATGTGTTGATATACTAAATGGTGAGCCTGGAGTTTATAGTGCAAGATATGCAAGTGAAAATGCAACACAGGAAGAAATATTACAAAAATTATTAAAGAATATGGAAAAAGAACAAGATTTAGATAAGAGAACTGCTAATTTTGTATCTGTATTAACAGCAATATTAGAAAATGGAGAAAAAATTGTTGCAAGGGGAGAATGTTTAGGAAGAATTGCAACAAAATATAATATGCTTGGTGGACTTACTTATGCACCAGTATTTATTCCAGAAGGATTTTCAAAACCAATGGTAGAGATGGATGAAAAAGAATATGCAGAAAGTCATAATCATAGAGAAAAAGCAGTTAGAATATTAATAGAAGAATTTAAGAAAAGAAATATATAAAAAGCAAACAGATGTATTGACAATGTTTAATTTTTTTAGTAATATATTTTTACAAACAAGTGTACGAAAGGAAAGTTAAATATGATAGATACATTACATATAAAAAATATAGGAATTATAGACGATTTGATAATAAATTTGCATGAAGGATTTAATGTACTTACAGGAGAAACAGGAGCTGGAAAGACATTAATTATTGACTCACTTCAAATATTAGCAGGTGAGAGATTTTCTAAAGAAATGATGAGAAGAGGAGAAAACACGTCTTATGTTGAAGCATCTATTTATATAAAAAATGATAAAAACGAAGAAGAAAATATTATAGTATCAAGAGAAATTAATATAAATGGACGAAATTTATGTAAGATAAATGGTAGACTAGTTACTGTAAACGAACTTAAAGATTTTATGAAAAATGTTATAAATATTCATGGTCAAAAAGATAATCAAAGTATATTAGATTCTGCAAGTCATATTGAATTTTTAGATGATTATATAGGAAAAG
>JAAWJE010000048.1 GCA_022796725.1 Clostridia bacterium
TTCACCTGAAGATAATTGTATACATACTCGCCCTCATAAGTAAGATCCTTTTCCCAAAAAGCGAAGCCCGACATATTTCCCGTAATGCAGCAGACTATAAAAAGCGCAGCGCCGGGTATAATTTTTGCCGCGCCCCTGCCGGAACATATAAAATACACCGCAGATATGATAAGCAAGATTCCTGCAAATATGAGAAACGTAACAGACGTACCGACCGCCGGTATTGTTATAAATGTAGGAACAAACGTACCTATAATGCTTCCCGTAGTATTTGAAGCATTTAACATTCCGACTATTTTTCCGTTGTTGTCCAGACTGTCTACCGTGTATTTGACCAGAGAAGGCGTTACCGTTCCAAGCAGGAATAACGGAAATACAAAGATTACAGCGCAGGCTGCAAACGCCGCCCACACGAGGAAATTGCTGTTGACGGAAAATATCATCACTGCGGAAATTCCGATTATAATATATTTTCCCAGCGCCGGTATCGCCGCGATCCATACGGCGGCTATTATTATCCTGCGGTAGAGCCTGCCGGGATCCGGGTTCTTATCCGCCGCCCTGCCTCCGTATATATTGCCAAGCGCCAAAGCTATCATTATAGTGCCGATTATTATCGTCCACACGATCTGCGACGAACTGAAATAAGGCGCCAAAAGCCGACTCGCTCCAAGCTCCACCGCCATCACGGACATTCCCGCGAAAAATTCGGTTATATAAAGATACGTTTTATTTTTTAAAATATTTTTCCCTTCACCCATACCAAATTCCTTTACCAACTTTATCTAAAACTTTCAGTTTTACTATTATACTTATTCAGTACGACCGTGTAAAGGAAAAACAACTCCCGTTTCCGGGAGCTGCTGAATTTTTTATTAATAATCTATTCATATTACATATTATTTCCATAATATATGATAATATTCTATTGATTAAATTTCATATAAACTATATTTTTCTTATTTAATCCAATTTCTATAATCTTCATCAGATTCATTCCCTCTAAATCTTTTACTACTTATAAAATTTATATTTGAATAAGTATTTTTTAGGTCATTAAAACTTCCCTCTGAACCTGAACCACCACTTGTTACAAAAATATATACATTTTTATCTTCTAAATTATTTTCTTCAATAAAAGTATTTATAATTGTAGGAGCTGTGTACCACCAAACAGGAAAACCTATAATAACTGTATCATATTCATTTATATTTGATACTTTATCTTGTATAGCAGGCCTAAATAACTTATTATTCATTTCTACTGTACTTCTACTTTCTTTATTAGTCCAATCTAAATCATTTTTTGTATATTTTTCTACTGGCTCAATTTCAAATAAATCACCTTTTATTGAATTTGCAATTTTTTCTGCCACTTTTTTTGTTACTCCACTTGCAGAAAAGAAACTTATTAATATTTTACTCATTATTTTTTAGCCTCCAAAATTTATTTTAGTAATTTAAACTATTAACCCAATTTATAACTTCAGTTTTTGATGTTCCTAGTCTTTTTCCTTCTATCCAATTAATATCACTATTATATGATTTTAATGTTTTTTCACTTACAGAGATTCCGGAACTTCCTGATGTGCAAAATGGTATTACTGTCTTTCCACTTAAATTAACACTTTCCATAAAAGTTTGTATAATTCTAGGAGTATCTCCCCACCAAATTGGATATCCTAAAAATATAACATCATATTCATCTACATTTATACTATTTTCAATTTCTGGTCTTGAATTCTTATCATTCTGTTCTTTCGAAGTTCTACTATTATCATTATTATAACTTAAATCATCTGATGTATACTTTTCTTTTGGTATAATTTCTATAATATCTCCATTTGTTTCATCTTTTATATATTCTGCAACTGTTTTTGTTGTTCCTGTTGCAGAAAAATATATAACTGCTATTTTTTTATTTGTATTTTCCTGTGTTTTTGTCATTTCATCATCTTTTATATCATTTTCTTTTTGAGCTTGACCATTAGAATTATTGTTTGTTGTATGTTGATTTTCTGTATTATTGTTTTTATTTAAAATTAAATATCCAAAAACACCCAAAACTATTAATAAAATTAATACAAATAAAGCAATTAACTTTTTATTCATTTTCTTACCTCTTTTCTGTTTTTAATATTGCTCATAAAAACTTTAGCATAATTTTAAATTATTATACATATTAGAGTAAACTCCAAGTCAAGTGTTCTTTATATAAAAAAATAGATTAGTTTTCTAACCTATATTTCTATTATTTTTATTATTACTCAAATTGTGTTTGACAACTTTTATCCTAAAATGCCTTAAAACACATTTCAGTTTGTTCTTTTCTTCTAGATTATTTTGAAGTTCATTCATTGAAAAATATTTAATTTGTGTTGTTTCAATATTTTCTGCAATTTCACAAATAAATAATTTACATATTCCATATTACTTAAATAAATTCATAATATACTTAAGTACTTTCATAAAAATATTTTCTTTTTTTATTTGAACTGGTAGCTTATTTGCAACTATTTCTTCAGTCTTTATTATTTTTTCTTCTTTCTTAAAAATATTATCAATATTATATTGCTTTCTTAAATTTTCTTGATACTTAATCTCGTTTTCATATAAATGTTTTTTAAAACTATTTTTTTGTTCTTCCGTTTCACACCAGTAATTTAAGCAAATCATAGCAATTAAACCTCTAGTTTCATCTTTTAAACTTAATTCGTTTAAAGGTTTTGTATAATCAAAACTACATTCATAATTTTTAGAAACATTATTTTTAAGAAAAGTCATGAATTTATTTGGAATTTTATTAATATCATCATTACTTATTCCTTTTAAATAATGCAATGTTTCAGTTATTGCTATTTTATATCTTTCGTTTACCATTTTTTCTTCTATTTTTGTTCTCCTCTTTCGTTTTTCTTATCTAATACACTTTCTTTTACAATTTTAGTAATTTCTTTCTCCATAGAAATTCTTACATTATCATCTTGCATACAATCATAAAATCCTTCTTTACCCTCTATGTCTTTTTCTAACGTTTTTAATATTATATCTATTTCATCAGCAGAAATTGAATCATAAACTCTATCTATATTTTTTCCTTTTAAATTACTTTGTAAATTGATGTATTCTTCTAAAGCATTAATCATTTGTTCTTCTGATTTTCCAGAAAGAAATTTTACATCTTTTCCATTTGCAATATATCTTCTAATTATTTGAGGAATAGGACTGATTCCGAGCAGCTCTATCAGTATCATCTAACTTATGAACAATTCCTTTTATTACTCCATTATAATATAAAGCTATATCACTTTTTAAAACATTAGAATTATACATCATTTTTGAAGTTATACCATCAAGACCTTCTATATCACTAGAATATTCATAATTTGTGTGTCCTACACCTTTATATATTTTTGATTGAACTGGCATATTAAGAATTTGATTTAATTGCATATAACTTTTAAGTCTTTCATTTGAACTTCTTCCAAATAATGTATTTGATGCAGCAATATATTCTAATACTCTATTATGCATACTAGCAATTTCAATTTCAGTTACACATCTACCTAACTTTCGTTCTATTGGTAATATATTATCTCCTGCTTTAACATCTACTCCTTCTAAAGTTGTTCCATCCATATAAGCATAATGTCCAGGTCTTGTATCTTCTTTTTCTCCCAAAAAAATCATTCTTTTCATATTAAGTAAGTCTTGTCTATATTTTTCTTTTCCATTTAAAAAATCCCTATAATATTCTATGTCAGCAATTCCTACTGGAAAGTTAAGTGGTAAATTATATGTTCCATCTTCATTTATAGTAATTTCTTCTTGATAATCTCTTTTAGTATCATTGTATTCTTGTCTTATTCTATCTAAATTACTTTTTGTAATTTTCTTTGTTACTTTTCCATTCACAATTGAAAACTTTTCATTATCTGTTATTTCATCATCAGATACAATTTGTAGTACAATTTCATCAATCGGAAGAGTTCCAAAATCTCCACCACCTAATATAGCCGCTTCGCACATTTCTGGATAAAATGAAGAAAAATTATTAGCAAATGTTGCAGATTTTGAATGTCCTAATGCAATTATTTTATCTTTTATTTTTACTCCTGTTCTATCTTCAATTATTTTTTTTGCATCTTCTATCATTGCTTTTATCTGTGGTGCAATTGTACTTATAACACCTTTGTCTAATTGAGATACAACCATTCCAGGTGGTTCATTTTCATAACCTGGAATAAGAGGAAGTATAGCAGGTACATTAGAATTAATTCCTATCATATTAACTAATGAATTTAAAGCATTTTCTAATCTATAATACATTCTATCTAGTGTCTGTTCTTTGCTCTCTTCTTTTTTATCATAATTATAATTATTACTTTTAATTATTTCATTATCTTGAAACAAACTATATATTTCATTCATTCCTTCTAAGTTTTCTTTATATCCATAGGACAATTTTTCATAATCATTAAGGCAATCCATCATTAGTATATTTTCAGGATTATTTGGTATATATAGTAAATAAGAAAATTCAAATCCGTTTTTCAATATCTGCTTCTATCAATACTACTTTAAAATTATTTTGTCTTCCATATTTCAAATCTTCTTCTAACTCTTTTTTATAATTTCTCATAATATTTAACTTTCTTTTTAAAATATAATTATATAATAACATTTATTTATATTTTTTAAAAGATTTTTTAAAATAAAAAATCAACCATTTCTGATTGATTTATATATTATTTAACTATATATTCCCATCCAGGTTGCCAAGACTTTGTTTTTCTCCAATCCTGATTAATAGCTTCTTCCCACGTTTTTCCTTCAGTAAGAACTTGAATAGCAAGTTGAGGTGCTTTATGAGCAACAATTGCTATATGTTTATTATTATAATTTTCTAAAAGATAATCACAAAAGTCCTTTATTCTTTTCTCAACATCTATCATACATTCTCCATTTGGAAATCTTTCAGTAATATGTTCTTCATATTTTGCTAGGCTACTATCTTGTCCATTGAAATCTCCATAATTACATTCTCTTAATCTTTTATCTTGTATAATTTCTACTACACCTTCAAAAGTATATTTTGCAGAATCAATTGCTCTTTGTAAATCAGAACAAAATACAATATCAAATTGATTTATATTTACTTGTTCTTTTAAAATAATACTTTGATCTATTCCTTTTTGTGATAGCTTTCCTGGTAACCATCCAGTAGATTTATGTTCTAAATTATCATTAGTTGTCCCATGTACGAAATAAGTTATTTTAACTGACATTATATTTCCTCCTTTAATATTAACAAAATTAATTTTAAATTATACTTGTTTCCAAAACATTTTATTACTTTTAAATTCATAACAAATTTTATTTTTGTCTAATAAATACGATAAATATGATTTTATTGTACTTCCAACTAAAACATATTGGTTTGCATTCATTATCAAATTATATTCATCAAATATACATTTCAATATTTCTTCAAAAGTCTTTTCTTTATTACAAATATTATATATTTTACTGATAATTTCATTTACTTTATTTATATTAATTTCTATCAAAGAAGAAATATCAGTTGTTGCCTCGCAATGAGATGGAATATATAAATTTCCTTTTAATGTTTTTAAATATTCTAAAGTATTAAGAAATTCTTTTACATCATATATAAAAAATAAATGATACTTTTTAATTGTTTCTTTACTAAATAAAGAATCTGCTAAAAAATATACATCATCACTTGTTTTAATACCACACATATCAAAAAAGTGTCCTTTTAAATTAAAATATTCTAATCCATCTGGAAGATTATTCTCAATAGATGTAACAATTGATTCTTTCGCTAGTAAAAATTTATTTCTTATATCTTTAAATGGATATCCTCCATAAAGAAAAGATGATTCTAGTATTGGAAATTCGGTAAAAGATTTTTCAATTTTATTAGCAAGTATAGTACAATTTGTTTTATCTTGTATTACTTTATTTCCACCAATATGATCACTATTTGAATGAGTATTAATGATTCCTTTAACACTCCAATTTTTATCATCAATAATCTTTAATATTTTCTTCCCTGCATCTTTATCATTTCCTGTATCTATAAGATAAACTTGTGTTTCATCTACTTTATATATTCCAATATTAGTAGCATTTTTTATATAATAAGTTTTCTCTCCAACTTGTATTAATTCCATATTAAATCCTCTATCAAATTACTTTTTTTGATTATACTATTTATTTATATTTCTTTCAACAAAAATAAATAGATAAACTTTCTTAATATTTATTAAAATTGTTTAAGAATATTTCTGATTATTTATAATTAGTATAAATATAATAAAATTTAGGATATTAATATTTTTCTTATATTTTACTTTACATTTTATGTAAAGCGTGATATAATTTAGAAATCTGATAAGTATGTCGTGACCATGCCCAGATGAAATCTGTTAATTAAATCTGGGGGCTGTCACGAGACCTCCAGATTTCTTTTATGGAGGTGCAAGACTATGAACAACAACTTTGTAACAACTAATGCCAACGGATGTGAAATTCCTTCCATTCCTGTTTTTGATATGAAGCGTTTTCAGGATCAAATCGGCGAATTCCGCAGAAAAACAGATGGAAGCCTTACCCAGCTGAAAGATTCCGTCGTGAATCTGACTCTTCCTGACGTTGGCAAATAATCACCTCTCTCTGTAGGGCAGAGAGTAAAAAAAT
Organism: Clostridia bacterium; assembly: GCA_022796725.1. Lineage (GTDB taxonomy): Bacteria > Bacillota > Clostridia > TANB77 > CAG-508 > UMGS1994. Next base: position 6,727 of record JAAWJE010000048.1, read on the forward strand.
CCTAGAGGGCATATCTCTGACAAAGTATATCTGTCAAAGATATGCCCTCGTTTTTTATAACTATCTCTTGAAATTTTTATACTTTCAAATAAAACATATTTTCATAAATACATAACTTTACTGTTAGTGTAAAATAATAAGGTATAAAAAAATGTTCTTATAGAATTATAAATTCCATAAGAACATCTATATTGGTGCGGTAGAGAGGACTTGAACCCCCACGGTCTCCCACTAGATCCTAAGTCTAGCGCGTCTGCCAGTTCCGCCACTACCGCATTGACATTATTTATATTATCATAATATATTTTAAATTGTCAACTATTTTATATAATTTTCTAAAATTTTTATTTCATGATATCATAATATGTTTTAAAAGTATATCCTTCACTTTGGTAATGTTCAATTATTTTTGGAAGAGCTTCAGCAGTAGTTCTTTTTCCTGCCGCATCGTGCATAAGTATTACCAAACTATCATATCCCTTTGCTGTAGAATATAACCTTTTTAGTTGTGCATCTACTGAAGTATACCCTTCAGCATCTCCTGTTAGACAGTTCCAATTAGTATGAGCCACATTATGCTGTTCTAAAATTTTTCTTGCTACACTTTTTGTATTATTATATACACCTCCTGATGAACCGCCTGGAAATCTAAATAGATGAGAACTATATAAATTAATTCCTATTGCTTTTTGTATAGATTTTTCTGTTCTTTCATATTCATTAAGAACATTTCTAGGATTAGAATATATACTTGAATATGAATGTGTATATCCATGATTTGCTATATAATTACCTTCTTTATATGCCCTTTTTGTTAATTCAGGGTATAAATCAACATTTTTTCCTAAAACAAAAAAAGTCGCCTTTACATTATATTTTTTTAAAGTATTTAAAATCTCTGGTGTAACACTTGTACTTGGTCCATCATCAAATGTTAAATAAACATTTTTTTCATTTGAAGTTTGTGCATTTCTAACTTTACTTTGTGTTGTTTCATCGTATTTTGGAAATAAACTAGCTATACTCTCTTCTATATTATGTTTTGGAAATATATTTTCATCCTTTATAGTTACATTTTCTATATTGTTTTGCCCTTGATTAGAAGTTATATTTTGAGGTACTATTTCTTCTATTTCTTTTTTATTTGCATTTTCTATTATTTCACTTCTCTCAGAATTATAATTAGATTTTGCATATTCATCAGCATCATCTGTACCATAAAAATATCTATATGTTATTACTATTGTTGCAATAACTATTGTAATACTTAAAAGAATTACAAAAATATAAAAAAATATTATTTTCTTTGGTTTTTGATTAATATCATGGTCATATATATTATAATCCATTATTTTTCTCCTTATTTTTTTATAATTTTATATTAATTTCTCTATTAGTAGGATTATACAAAGTATATTTTACATTACATTTATCAAACATTATTTTTGATGCTTTTGTATTATCAGTATCTGCATATTTATCTTCCTTGTATATTACCTCTTTTATTCCTGATTGAATAATTGCTTTTGCACATTCATTGCAAGGAAATAAACCCACATATATCTTACTTCCTGATAAATTTCCTCTATAATTTAATATAGCATTTAATTCTCCATGGCAAACATAGGCATACTTTGTATTCAGGAAATCTCCTTCCCTTTCCCATTTCATAATATCATCATGTAATCCCCTTGGTGCTCCATTATATCCAATTGACAATATTCTATTATCTTGACTTACAATACAAGCTCCTACTTGAGTGTTTGGATCTTTGCTTCTTTTTGCTGATAAAAGAGCAATTCCCATAAAATATTCATCCCAACTTATATAATCTTGATTTTTCATTTTTCCTCCATCGCCAAAATACAATAAATATTTATTTTAGTTTATACTATCATAAATATTATTAAATTTTCAACAAAAAATAAGAAAAAATGATTTTTTTAGACTTTTTATACATAATAATAATATCTCCAACTATCTTTTTTTTATGTTACACAAAATTTTACTTTATTTTATTGATTTTTTTTCCAATTTTTTATTTATTTTCACGCAATTTTAGAATATAATATAAGCGTATAAGATTTATTAATATAATTCTTATCATATTCTTACTTACATATAGGAGAATATTTATGAAAAAAATATTATTTAAAGGCTGTGGAACAGCTATTATTACTCCTTTTAACGAAAACGGAGTTGATTTTAAAGAATTTGAAAAATTAATCGAATTTCAAATTAATAATAGCATTGATGCAATTATAGTTTGTGGAACTACTGGTGAATCATCTACTATGACTGAAAAAGAACGAAAAGACACTATTGAATTTGCTGTAAAAATAGCTAATAAAAGAGTACCTATTATTGCTGGAACAGGTGGTAACTGTACTAGTTCAGTAATTGAATTTACAAAATGGGCTGAAAATATAGGTGTAGATGGTGCTTTAATTGTTACACCTTATTATAATAAAACAACTCAGTCAGGTCTTATTGCTCATTATAAAGCTATTGCAGAAGAAACAAATTTACCTATTATTATTTATAGTGTTCCTAGTAGAACAGGTGTAAACATTACTCCTGAAACTTGCTTAGAACTATCAAAAATTGAAAATATTGTCGCAATAAAAGAAGCTAGTGGAAATATTTCACAAGTTGCCGAAATTAAAGCTTTATGTAAAGATAATTTACATATCTATTCTGGAAATGATGATCAAATATTGCCTGTATTGTCTCTAGGTGGACTTGGTGTAATATCTGTACTATCAAATATTTATCCAAAAGATACACATGATATAGTTTCAAATTTTCTAAATGGAAATATAGAAAGCTCTATAAATTTACAAATTAAAGCTATTGACATTATAAAAGCTCTATTTTATGAAGTAAATCCTATTCCTGTAAAAGCTGCATTAAATATGATAGGATATAATGTTGGCGTTCCTCGTCTACCTCTTGTGGAAATGTCTGATTCTGGAAAAGAAAAATTAAAAATAGCTTTAGAAAATTATAAAAATAGTTAAAATTTATTTATGTGAGTATAAGAATATATACTCACATAAAATAAATAAAAAAATTTAGGAGGTATTAAATAAAATGATTCACGTACTAATTAGTGGTTGCAATGGAAAAATGGGACAAGAAGTTGCAAAACAAATAGAAAATGTAGAAGGAATGTCTGTACTTACAGGATTTGATAAAGTAGATACTGGTGATAATAAGTTCTCAGTAGTTACTAATTTAGATGATTTAACAGACAAGCCAGACGTTATAATAGACTTTTCAATTCCTGAAGCTACACTTGAAATTTTAAAATATGCGGTCAATAACAAAATACCAGTTGTAATAGCAACAACAGGATTTACTGATGAAGAATTAAACAAAATAACTGAATATTCAAAAATTATTCCAATATTCAAATCAGCAAATATGTCATTTGAAATAAATTTAATGGCTAATATGGTTTCTAAAATGTCTACTTTACTTAATGATTCAGATATAGAAATTGTAGAAACTCATCATAATAGAAAAATAGATGCTCCAAGTGGAACTGCTCTATTTTTAGCAGATAGCATAAATAATGCTTTAGATAACTCTATGACATATAAATACGATAGACATAGTCAAAAAGAAAAAAGAAACAAAAAAGAAATTGGCATCCACTCAATTAGAGGTGGTAATGTAGTTGGAAAACATACAGTCTCATTTTATTCTAATGATGAATGTATTGAAATAACGCATAATGTTACTTCAAGAAGTGTATTTGCCAAGGGAGCTGTTAAAGCTGCTGAATTTATAGTTCATAAAAATCCTGGTATGTACAATATGAACAATATGATAAATAATATGTTTTAAAAAAATAACTCCACTTCATTTTGAAGTGGAGTTTATTTTTCATTCTTTTATATTATTATCATTTGTTATTAACTTAAAATTCTTTTTCTTATCAGCATTATCAAAAAATTCTTCAAAATCAATAACAGGTGTATTAATTGTTGGCATACTACTTAGTGATGTTACTGCATGAATATATGTTCTCATATAATGATTTAGTATAGTAGCTCCCTCAATTTTTAATTTTTTTTCAAATTCATCTTTTTTCCAAGATTTACTACCTGAAAATAACCCTTCCATTTCTATGTACAGTACTCCTGTTGTCCTTTCAGATGTTATATCTAACTTATTTGATAACATTATTTGACCAATATAATCATTATTATTACCATCTACTATCTTCTTTATTGAAAAACCAACATTTGCATTATACTTTGCTACTTCAGTCGATGGCATCCTATTTGATAAATCAAGAGTATATTTTCTAACAAAATTATCTATCATTTTTATCTTATTCTGATTTTTTTCCATATAGATATTCTCCTTAAAAATTATATTACCTATTTTCTCTTTCCTTTCTTTTTATTGAAAGATGTAGAATAAATCCTATTTTTCTTAATTCTATTTTTGCTTTCTCTTTTTTTCTTAAAAGCTTCTGGTATTCCTGATATACTTAGGTTTATTGATGATGCAACATCTTTTATTTTTGTTCCAAAATTTTCTTCTTCTTTATCATCTATTTTAATGTTTTTGTTTATATCTTTTCCTTTTAGGTTTTCTTCATAATTTTGTTTGTTTAATATATTCTCATTTTTATTTTTTGTGTTAACTTTAGATTTTTCTTTTAATTCAGGAGTATATATAGTTATATCTATTTCATCATCTTTTTTTTTAGCAACTACATAATTTTCATCTATATTTTTTGATGTTACTTTATAAGGTTCTTCATCAAAGTCTATAATATTTTTCATAAATTTATTTGTATAAAGTTCTCTGTCAAATTCACTTCTTGATTTTTTCTTAGTTTCTGTTTTAAATAATCTATTAAGTTTATTTGTATTTTCATCTTTATTTACATCTTCTATAATTTCTTTATTTATTTTTACCTCTTGATTAGTATTATCATTTTCTTTATCAGATTTATTATATTGATTATATGTCTTTCCATATTTTAATACTATATCATTTTTTGCTTGATTATTATGTATTTTTTCATTTTGTTTAGATTCGTTATTAACAATTGTATTAGAGTTATCTTTTTGATTAAGATTACTATTTTCTTTAGATATATTTTTTATTTTTGAATTTTCACTATTTAATTTCACATTTTCATCTTTTTTAATGTTATTACTTTTAGAATTTTTTAAAGCTGAAAATATATCATTTGTATTATTTTTAGCATTATTTGATTTTCTATCTACTTCTATTTCTGTTATAAAATTATTTTTACTTGGAGTATCTATGATTTTTAATATTTCACTTTTTAAACTATCTTGTGCTTCTCTTACATCATTGTTTTTTTCAAATTTTTCATAAGGTTCGTTTATTCTATTTTCATCTTTTTTTAAAAAAATAGGTGTTTTAACTTTTTCTGATTTTTTTGTATTTTGTATATGATTTACTTGTGATGTATTGTCTACATCAAATTCTTCTTCGCTTCCAAATTCATTAAATATATCATCATATATATCTAAATCATCATCTGGCTCAATTTCATTTTTATTTTGTACAGCTTTTGGAATTTCTTCATATATTTTAGGTTTATTATCAGATATTATCTGTGGGGCTTTTTCGAAAAATAAGTTTTCTGGTAATTCTTCTTTTTCTTGTTGCTTTTCTTTTTCTATTTTTTTTCTTTTCTTAAGTTTTAATATTTCTAATTTTTTCTTTTCTATCCTATTTTTTCTATTACTAGAATACTGATTTGCTGTCTTATTTATATCTTGGCTTTTCTTTTCTTCTCTGCTTTCTTCTTCAATTTTAGGAACTAGAATCTTGTTATTTATTTTTTCTTTTTCGATTTTTTCTTCAAAATATTTTTCTGTGTTTATTCTATTACTTGCTCTTTCTTTATATATTTCTGCTCTTTCCAAATCTTTATATATTCTTTTGGTATTATACTTTTCATATTCAAGTTTTGTCTTTTTCTCTTTTATTATAGCTTCATCTTTTACTTCTTTTATTCTTCTGTCTAGTTCTTCTGCTCTATCTTCAAAAAAGTCTTTAACAACTATAAATAATATTTTTATCTTACTAAAAGTTATTTTAAAGAAATTAATAATAAAAACTGTAATTAATTTTAATAATAATAGGAAAAAACTCTTCTTTTCTACTTTTCTAAGAGCTGTACATTCTATTGATTTTTCTACTTCAATATTATTAGTATCTTTTTTATCTATGTATTCTTCAGATTTAAAGAAATTATCTACGTTTTCTTCTGTTTCTTCTTTCTCAGTTTTATTTTCTTTAATCTTATTTCCTTGACCTATTGATTGTATTTCTTTAAATAAATCCTCTAATACACTATGTTCTTCTTTATTATTAATCTTATCATTTAATTTTTTTAAGTCTTCTAAAACTTCTTTAGTTTTATTTTCTTCACTATTTAATATTTTTTCATTATTTTTATTCATATTATTATAATTTGTATCCTTATTATATTTTTTAAAGTTTTTGGGATTATTTTTACTCATTTTTGTTCCTCCATATAAAAAGAAAAAGCTATAAAAATCACTATAAATTACACGATGTATTCATAACTTGACTATGATATAATTTTTACACTCTTTTTCTTTCGTACAATATATATTATTTTTCTTTTGGTATAGCAAAGTTAACACTTTGTGTCAAATTCTTTATTTTAACATCTTTTAATTCACCGCAAAATTCTCCATCAATAGTCCAATCTAATGGTAATTCTGATATGATTTCTAATTCTTTTATTTTTCTTAAATAATAATTATTTTCTATTGTATATTCTTTTTTAAAAAAACCTTTTATTATATTTATATAACCAAAAAGTTTCTTTGGTTTTCTTATTAATAACATATCTAATGTTCCATCTTGCAAATTAATATCACTACGTCTATACCATTTAAGTCCAGCAATAGATACAGAATTACTTATAATTCCAAATAAAATATCATCCGTAAAAGATATTCCATCAGTTTTCACTGTAACTTTATATGATTTTATTTTAAAAAGTTCTTTAAAAACAGTAATATAGTATGCAAATTTTCCAATAATATTTTTAAGTTTTTGTGATGTTACATATCCAACATCTATAAAATTCCCAAAACCAGCTACATAACAAAAATGTCTATCATTTATTTTTCCTATATCTAAACGTTTTATTTCTAAACTGTTTTCTGATTTTATCTTTTTTGACAATTCAAATTTATTAATAGGCATTTTTATTGTTCTTGCAAAATCATTAATAGTACCTCTAGGTATAAAACTAACTGGTACACTTTTAATATTATTTGACATTAAGCCATTAATTCCTTCATTTAATGTACCATCTCCACCAGAAAATACTATTAAATCTATATTAGATAAATCATAATTTTTAATAATATCTTCTGCATTATAATCTTTTTTTGTATATTTTGTTATAACCTCAATATTATTACTATTTTCTTTTAAAATATTTTCTATTTTTTCTATTTGTTTAGTTATACTGCGTATTCCTGCCTTTGGATTTATTATTAATAAAATTTTCATAAAAACATCACTTCATTTTTATTATTTTTATATTTATTATATATCATACATCCTATAATATTACAATAATATACAATATTTTTTATTAATAAATTTTTTTATATTAAATATAGACATATCAAATTATAATTTGAT
>JAAWJE010000071.1 GCA_022796725.1 Clostridia bacterium
ATATACATTAATTATAGGAGGATAAGATATGAAAACTATAAAGAAAATTACTATATCATTATTAATTAGTTTAATATTAGTATCTATTTTTAGTAGTTTTAAAAGTGAAACTAAAGCAGCAACTTCAGATATTTATCCAGTTAAAGTATCTGTAACTTATGGGCAAACAGAAGCTAGAAAAATGTTAGGAAAAATAAATTCTTTTAGAACAGGAAATGAAGCTTGGTACTGGAATAGTGATAATAAAACTAAAACAAAATGTAAGAACTTAGGAAAACTTAAATATGACTATAACTTAGAACAAATTGCTATGCAAAGAGCAGCTGAAATTGCATTTCAGTTCTCTCATGAAAGAACTGATGGAACAAGTTGTTTTACATGTAATTATAAGAATACATCAAGTTATGGAGAAAATATAGCAACAGGGAAGGGAAAATATTTAGAAACAGCTACATCTGCTTTTAATATCTGGAAAGAAGATAAAGAAAAATATATAGGTCAAGGACATAGACGTAATATGCTAAGTTCTTATACTTCTATTGGAATAGGGCATGTATATTATAAAGGTTATCATTATTGGGTACAAGAATTTGGATTTACAAATGGAACAACTGAGGTTCAGGCTAATAATTCTAAAAAAAGTGTTTCAGTAAATGTTTTATCATCAAAGTTAAAAAAGAAATCTGTTACAGTTAAACAAAAAAGTATTATTATAAATTGCAAAAGTACAGCAAATGTACCATTATTATCAGGAAAAATAGTTTTTTCTAGAGAATGTTTTCCATCAGGTGCTGAACATAGTGTAGTACCAGTAGCTGTATGGAAAAGTCAGAATGAAAAAATAGCAAAGATTACAAAAGGCAAAATAGAAGGTATTTATCCAGGAAAAACTAATATAACAGCAACAGTACTTGGAAAAAATATAACTATACCAGTAACAGTAAAAGCAATAGATATAAAAGGAGCAAAACTTGTATTAAATCAAAATAGATTTGAATATGATAAAACAGAAAAGAAACCAATTGTAAGTGTAACTTTAAATGGAAAAGTATTAACAGAAGATGATTATAATATAATATATTCAAATAATATAGAAGTTGGAAGTGCAACTGTTACTGTAAAAGGTAAAGGATGCTATGCAGGAACACTTACTAAAAAATTTGAAATTTATTGTGAGCATAAAGACACAATAGAAATTGATGCAGGAAAACCTGCAACATGCATGAAAAATGGAATTACAGAAGGAAGTCATTGCACATATTGCAATAGTATAGTTGTAAAGCAAAATATTATTAAAGCATTAGGACATGACAATGATATAGAAGTTCATAGAATTACAACAACAAGACAAAATGGACTTGCAACATTTACTTGCAAAAGATGTGGGTATGTTTTAGAAAATGAAACAATATACTCACCAAAAACAGTTATACTTTCAGAAAATACTTATGTATATACAGGAAATGCTAAAAAGCCTAAAGTAACAGTAAAGAATAACAAAGGGAATATAATAGATTCAAAATATTATACTGTATCTTATATAAATAATAAAAATGTAGGTCAGGCAATACTTAAAATAAAATTTGATGGTTTATTATATAGTGGTACACTTTCTAAAAATTATAAAATAATTCCAAAACCAACTGTTATTTCGTCATTAAAAAAGAAGAGAAAAGGATTTACATTAAAAATAAAAAAACAAAGTATACAGACAACGGGATATCAAATTCAATATTCAACTTCTAAAAAATTTTCATCATCTAAAACAAAAATGATAAGTAAAAATAAAACATTATCAAAAACAGTTTCAAAATTAAAGAAAAAGAAAAAATATTATGTTAGAGTTCGTACTTATAAGAATGTTAAAATAAATGGAAAGACAGTAAGAATATATTCTAATTGGTCTAAGGTAAAGACAGTAAAAACAAAATAGAGAAAAGATAATAAAGGCATAATTTGCCTTTATTATTTTTATACCAAAAAATGACATATTTAAAAAATATTTTTAAATATTGATATAAAATTTTTTATATGCTATAATTTTTTTATACTGTAATATAAGGAGTTTTTATATGAGCGCAGCACTAATGATAATAGTAATGCTTCTAGTTATAATTTTTGCATTAGTTGCATTTGCAGTAGCTCAAATACGAATGGCAGGAATGAAAGTAAAAGATTTTATGTCATTTATTAAAGCTAATGAAATGCTTAACAAATTATATGCTTTTTCAAAGAAGTATGAAAAATTAAGTACAAATGAACAATTAATATTTTTAAAAGAAGCTGAAAGAGTATTTGAAGCTTTTGATAAGGTTCCAGATGCACTATGGGAAGAAGAATACCAAAAATATATGGATGTACTAACAACATATAAAGACATAAAAATAGTAAGGTGGGAATCTAGTTAAATAAAAATTTATATAAAAGGACTTGAAGAAAAATTCTTCAGGTCCTTTAGATTTGAAGATTTATATAAAAAATGGTATAATTAAATTATGTAAGTTTTATGAAAAGCCATAAAATGACATGAGTCATAAGTACGGAATAGAATATAAACGAAAGGGGATTAAATTATGGCAAGAAAAAGAAAATGCAGGTGGCTTAAGACCTTTAGACTTTCATGGAAGTGCCGGAAATGTAAGTATAGAAGAAGGTGCGAAAAGGTTGTAAAAAGGCGCAAATTTGGAATGGCAATGATGGTTCTGATAGTAATTGTTTTGATGGTATGTGGCGTTTGGAAAGCAGTAACAAAAGAGAACAATGTAATACAAGATGAGAAAGTAGAGTTTGTTAAAGCAGAATACTTTACTAAATCTAAATGTCAAAATATTGTTCCAACAAAGACCAAAACACCAGAGAAGAAGACTATTACACCAGTGGAGCCAACTTTTACCGAAGTAGAAATTGAAGCTTTAGGAAAAGTTATCTTCAAAGAAGCAGCAGGTGAGCCATATATTGGCAAAGTTGCTGTTGGTGCTGTTGTAATGAATCGACTGAAAACAGGTAGTCGAGAGTTCTATGCTCACAATGGTAACCTTATGGATGTTATTCTATATGATGGTGCTTTTGCAAGCATAGAGGATTTCTCAGACGAAGAATTTGAGGCTGCTATAGAGCATGATGACTGTATTAGAGCAGCTAATGAAGCCATAAATGGAGTAGATCCAACACGGTTGCACTTCAAAGATGGCGCATTATTCTTCTATGCTATCACAGAGGAGCTTTCGGAAAAAGAAACGAAGAAAAGGATAGGCATAGATACTTTTTTAATCGGAAAACATGCCTTCCATATAGAAATGCATTGATGAAAAGAGAGTCAGTAGTAAGTTTTTACAACTGACTTCTTTTCATGTAATAAATAATTAATTAAAAATATAAAAAATATATAGCTAAACTAGGGATTATATGATAGAATGTGAAAAGTAAAAGAGTGGAGGTTCATATAATATGTATAAACGAATTTTATTAAAAATTAGTGGAGAGGCATTAGCAGGAGAAAATAAAGTTGGAATAAATTCTAAAGCAGTTGGAGAAATTTGTGATAGAATAAAAGTTGTTTCAGAAAAGAAAATTGAACTTGCAATAGTTGTAGGTGGAGGGAATTTCTGGAGAGGAAGAGATGGACATGAAATGGATAGAGTTACATCTGACTATATAGGAATGCTTGCAACTGTAATGAATGCACTAGCTGTAAAAGATGCTTTAGAATCAAGAGGAGTTTGTGCAGTTGTTGAAACAGCAATTGATATGAATACAATAGCAGAGAGTTACACAAAAAGAAATTCAGAAAAATATTTAAAAGAGGGAAAAGTTGTTATATTTGCAGCAGGAACAGGTCATCCCTATTTTTCAACAGATACTTGTGCAGCTTTAAGAGCAGTTGAAATAAATGCAGAAGCAATTTTAGTAGCTAAAACAATAGATGGAATATATTCAGCAGATCCAAAAATTGATAGTAGTGCAGTTAAATATGATAATATATCTTATGAAGATATATTAAAAAAGAATTTAAAAGCTATGGATTCTACATCAACAGCTATATGTATGGAAAATAATATGCCACTTGTAGTTTTTAGTATTTTTGAACCAGATAATATAATAAAAGTTGTAAATGGAGAAAATATAGGGACAATTGTTAAATAAAACGTAAGATAATAATTTTTTAAGATTTGGAAAGGAAAGATTTAATATGGAATTTAATGAAATTGAAGAGAGAATGAAAAAATCAATAAGTGTATTTGAAGAAAACTTATCAGAGATTAGAGCTGGTAGAGCAAATCCAGCAATATTAAATAAAATAATGGTAGACTATTATGGAGTGCCAACTCCTATAAACCAAGTTGCTGGTGTATCAGTACCAGAAGCTAGAATGATAGTTATTCAACCATGGGATGCTAGTGTACTTAAAGATATTGAAAGATCAATTCTAGCATCAGATATTGGATTAAACCCAAATAATGATGGAAAAGTAATAAGACTAGCATTTCCTGAATTAAATGAAGAGAGAAGAAAAGAAATTGTTAAAGATATTAAAAAAATGGCAGAAGAGGCTAAAGTAGCTGTAAGATCAATTAGAAGAGATGGAATAGATAAAGCAAAAGAATTACAAAAAGAAAGCACTATTACAGAAGATGAATTAAAGAAAGCAGAAGAACAAATACAAAAGATGACAGACAAAAAAATAGATGAAATAGATGTAATATTAGATAAAAAAGAAAAAGAAATAATGTCAATCTAAAAAGGAGTAATATAAATGGAGAATTTAAAGTTACCAAAACATATTGGAATAATAATGGATGGAAATAGAAGATGGGCAAAAGAAAGAGGTTTAGATATAAGATTTGGTCATAAAGAGGGTGCAAAGACATTAGAAAATACAGTAAGATACGCAAAAGAAATAGGAATAAAAAATATAACAGTATTTGCATTTTCTACTGAAAATTGGAAAAGAAGTAAGGAAGAAGTATCAGCGCTTATGCTTTTACTTAAAACATATCTAGATACATATTCTAAAAAAGCTGACACAGAAGGAATAAGAGTTAGAGTACTTGGGGATGTATCTGCTTTATCTGAAGGTCTTAGAGAAAGTATAAAAAAACTTGAAGAAAGAACTAAGAATAATACAGATATAAACTTTAATATATTAATTAATTATGGAGGAAGAGCTGATATTTTAAGAGCTACAAAAAATATAGCTGAAAAAGTAAAAAATGGAGAAATATCAATAGATGATATTGATGAAGAATTATTTTCTAACAATTTATATACAGTAGGATTACCTGATCCTGATGTTGTTGTAAGAACATCAGGAGAATTGAGAACAAGTGGTTTCTTAACATGGCAAATTGTTTATTCTGAATTTATATTTTTAGATAAAAAATGGCCAGATTTCACAAATGAAGATTTAGATGAAGTAGTTAGAATTTATCAAGGTAGAAAAAGGAATTTTGGAGCAGAAGCAAAATAAATAAAAAGGAGTAATATATGAGCAGTATAAAAAGAGTATTATCAGGTTTATTAGGATTTCCGATAGTAGCTGCTATATTAATTCTAGGAAACGAATATATAATAGATATTACACTTGTAATTATATCTATTATTAGTATGTATGAATATATGAAATGTGTAGAAGAAAAATTTAAACCTGTAAAGTGTATTGGGTATTTATGTGCTATATTTCCAGCATTTCTACATATTATTTCAGCTGAGATGATTTCAAAATATATTGCATTTGGAATTTTGTCATTAGTTATTATTTTATTTTTAGTTGTAATTATTAGAGATATGAAAACAAATTTTATTGATATAGCATTAACCTTTTTTGGAATCATTTATATTGTAGGATGTATATCATTTTTATCATTAGTTTATGGTATAGAAAATGTGGGAAAATATTATATATGGTACATTTTTATTGCCTCATGGGGATGTGATATTTTTGCCTATTTGATAGGAATAAAATTTGGAAAGCATAAATTTAGTAAAATTAGTCCTAAAAAGTCAATTGAAGGTTGCATTGCAGGAACTTTAGGAGGATTTATATTTGTTATTTTATATACTGTGCTTTTAAATAATGTATTTTCAATGAACATAAACTATATATATATAGGAATAATAGGATTAATATTAACAATAGTAGGACAGATTGGTGATTTTGCAGCATCTTCAATAAAAAGATATTTTGAAATAAAAGATTTTAGCAATTTAATACCAGGGCATGGAGGAATGTTAGATAGAATTGATTCTGTAATTCTTATAGCCCCTTATGCTTATTATTTACTAATGATGTTTATAATATAATTAATTTAGGAGGAAATATTGATATCAGTTATTTCGTTTTTTATAAATGCAATAAAGATAATCTTTTTGCTTGGATTTTTAGTATTAATACATGAAGGTGGGCACTTTCTTGTAGCAAAATTTTTCAAAGTAAGAGTAAATGAATTTTCTTTAGGTTTTGGAAAAATACTATTTCAAAAACAAAGAAAAGAAACAAAATATTGTATTAGAATGATTCCACTTGGTGGTTTTGTTAGTATGGAAGGGGAAGAAGAAAGGTCAAACAAAGAAGGGTCTTTTAGTGAGCTTCCAGTATTAAAAAGAATTGCAATAGTTGCAGCAGGAGCAATTGTAAATATACTATTTGGAATAATAGTATATTTTTCTGTTGTAGCAATATCAGGAAACTTTTATTCTACAACAGTTCTAGATATTGTAGATGGATATTCTGCAAAGGAAAATGGAATTGTATCAGGAGATAAAATATTAAAAATAGATAATAAGAAAGTTAGAATTAATTCAGATATAACAGATATAGTATCAGCTAGTAATGGAAAAGAACTAGAAGTCATTATTGAAAGAAATGGTGAAGAAAAAGTATTTAAAATAAATCCTACTGAAGTAATTACAAAAACAATAGGAATATATTTAGGTGAAGCAAACAAAAATGCAAGTACAGAAGTAAAATCAATATATAATAATTCTCCAGCTAAGAATGAAGGAATAAAAACAGGTGACAATATTATAGCTGTAAATGGCATAGAAGTATTAGGAGATTATGAAAAAACAATAGAATTAATAAAAAATACAGATACAGAAAAGGTACATTTAACAGTAGAAAGAGAGAATAAAAAAATTGATTTTGAAATAAAGCCAATTGTAAATAAAAGCTATTATATAGGAGCTACTTTTGGCATTGTAGATAATAATATGAAGGATAAAATATATTATTCTTTCTGGACAACTGCCAGATTTTCAGTATCTTTAATAGATAATGTTAAACAAATATTTACAGGAAATGTAGGTATGGATCAACTTATGGGACCAGTTGGAATATCTTCTACAGTAGCATCGACAGAAAGCATAAGTGAATTTGTATATTTAATGGCACTTATTTCTTTATCATTAGGAGTTACTAATCTTTTGCCAATTCCAGCATTAGATGGTGGAAAGATTATTTTACTTATTATAGAAGGAATTAGAAAAAAGCCACTTAAAGAAAATGTAGAAATTACAATACAACTTATTGGATTTTCTTTAATAATATTATTATCAATAATTGTTTCTTATAATGATATTATGAGATTATTTTAAAGAGCTAACTAACATAAGAAAAGAAAGAGGTATTTTATGAAGTGTAAAATGTGTGGAGCAGAATTAAAAAAACAAGGTGAATTATGTAATAATTGTATGAATCAAGTTATGAAAGAAGAAGAGAAAAGATTAGATACAGAAAAGATATTTGAGTTTAAAAGAAGTTTTGTAATAGGATATAGATTATCTCAACACATTGAATCACTAATTATAGCTGTTGTTATGGCAATTGTACTTATATATTCAAGTAGAAAATTTCTATTTGAGTCATTAGCATTTTTAGCTTTAATTACAATTATAGAATTATTAGTATTTTTGCATGATAGATATAGAATTAATAATTCAAAATGTTCATTTTATACAACAAAATTGATTTATGAAAGAATACTTTTCTTTAAAAAAAGAAAAGTAGAAATTAGTTATAATGATGTAAAACAGATTTCTTATAATCAAACTAGATTTGAAAAAATATTTAATATAGGAACAATATATATTAAAACTAATTCTAAAAACATATTAGAAAGAAATATATATATAGATTCTATAAAAAATGTTCAAAAAGTATTTGAAACAATTAAAGAGAATTTAAGTGAGGATTAGGAGCTATTTTATAATGGAAAGGCAAGTTAAAGAAATATTTAAGGATTATTCAGAATTAAATAATATACAAGATAGTATTTTTAATAATGCAAATTTATTTAAGAAAAGTAATAAATTAGACGTTTATTTAACTAGCAAAAAGCAAATAAAAGTAGAAGAACTAGAAAGTTTTGAAAACTTTCTAGTTAATAAATTTGCTGTTAATAAGGCAATTATAGAGATGTCTTATGATAATGCAGAAATTAAAGAAACAATAAAGGAAGACTGGGAAGATTTAATAAAATATATGTGTAAAAAAGAACCACTTACAAAGGCAATATTAACAAATAGCAATGTAAATATTGACAATAATAAAGTTAATGTTGAACTTAAAGTTAAAGGTTCTACTTTTTTAAATTCTAAAAAGTTCGATAAAGGATTAGAACATTTATTGTCAAATTTATACAATAAAAAATATACTGTTGAGTATGTTGATAAAGTAACAGAGGAAGATATAAAGAGATATGAAGAATATTTAAAGAAACAAGAAAAAGAAGCATTAATTGAACTTAAAAGACAAGCAGATGAAGCAAGAGAAGAGGCAATGAAGGAAGATAGAAAAAAAGTTGAAGAAAGAGAAAAAGTTTTAGTAGAAAAAGAAGAAAAAATAGCAAGTGGAAATAATATAAGTACAAAAGCTTTAGAAAAAGAAGAAAAACAAGATGAAAATTCTCCTTTAATATATGGAAGAAGTAGCACACTTAGAAATCCACTTATTAAAGTAAAAGATATATCACCTGATACACCAAAAGTCTGTATAGAAGGAGAAGTAATATCATCAGATTCAAGAGAGATAAAAAATGAAAAGGTTATTATAATGTTTAATCTTTATGATGGGACAAGTACAATAACTTGTAAGGCTTTTGTAGAAAAGGCTAAATTTAAAAATGTAATGAAAAGAATTACATCTGCTAAAGGGTTAAAATTAGATGGTAATGCGTCTTATGATAATTTTGCAAAAGAAATTACTGTTATGGCAAATACAATTATTGAAACAGCAGGAAATCCAAAGAAA
The DNA here is from genome assembly GCA_022796725.1 of Clostridia bacterium. Taxonomy (GTDB): domain Bacteria; phylum Bacillota; class Clostridia; order TANB77; family CAG-508; genus UMGS1994. The sequence continues at coordinate 9,248 of JAAWJE010000071.1, forward strand.
AAGAGAATGGATAATTCTATAGAAAAAAGAGTAGAGCTTCATATGCACACTCAAATGAGTCAAATGGATGCAGTAACATCAGCTTCAGAACTTTTAAAAAGAGCAGTAAGTTGGGGCTGGAAATCAATTGCTATAACAGATCATGGAGTTGTTCAAAGTTTTCCAGATGCTCATAAATTTTTAGGAAAAGGAAATCCAGATTTAAAGGTATTATATGGAGTTGAAGCATATTTTGTACCTGATAAAGATCCAAGTGTATTTTATGCTAAGGAACAATCAATAGATACTGAATATTGTGTACTTGATTTAGAAACAACTGGTATTTCATTTAGAACAGAGAAAATAACAGAAGTTGGAATTATAAAAATAAAAAATGGAGAAGTTATTGATGAATTTGAATGTTTTGTAAATCCAGAAAAGCCAATTCCTGAAAAAGTAGTAGAAGTTACACATATTACTGATGATATGGTGAAAGATGCTGAGACGATAGAAAAAGTAATTCCTAAGATAATTGATTTTATAGGAAATTCAATATTAGTAGCACATAATGCAGATTTTGATATTGGATTTTTAAAACATAATTTTGCGAGGTATGGATATACTCTTGAAAATACATATATAGATACATTAAGGCTTGCAAAAGTAATTTTTCCTGACTTTAAAAAATATAAACTTGGAATAATTGCTGATAATTTAGATATTAAAGTAGAAGTAGCACATAGAGCATTAGATGATGTTAAAACATTAGTTGCAGTATTTAATATAATGCTTGATAAGATAAAAGAAAAAGGCGGTAAGATTGTAAATGATATAGATATTTTATTTGGAAATGAAAAAGACTCATATAAAAAACTTCCATCATATCATGCAATTATATTAGCTAAAGATTATGTAGGACTTAAAAATTTATATAAACTTGTATCATTTTCTCATCTACATTATTTTTATAAAAAGCCACGTATTTTAAAGAGTTTATTTGACAAATATAGAGAGGGATTAATACTTGGAAGTGCTTGTGAAGCAGGAGAATTATATCAAGCAATTGTAAAAGGAAAATCAGATGAAGAAATAGAATCAATTGCAAATTATTATGATTATTTAGAAATTCAGCCAATAGGAAATAATGACTTTTTAGTTAGAAATAATGTTGTTCCAGACCATGAAGCATTAAGAGATATAAATAGAAAGATAGTAGCTTTAGGAGAAAAATTAAATAAATTAGTTGTAGCAACTTGTGATGTGCACTTTATAGATCCACAAGATGAAATATATAGAAGAATATTAGAAGCGGGACAAGGATATGCAGATGCAGACTTGCAAGCACCACTTTATTTAAGAACAACAGAAGAAATGCTTGAAGAGTTTTTATATCTAGGTGAAGAAAAAGCAAGAGAAGTAGTAATAACTAATACTAATAAAATATCTGATATGTGTGATAATATAAGTCCAATATCAGGTGAAAAGTGTCCACCTCATATTGAAGGTTGTGAGCAGACTATAAAAGATATAGCTTATGATAAAGCACATAAGTTATATGGAGAAAATTTGCCAGAGATAGTAGAATTAAGATTAAAGAAAGAATTAGATTCAATAATATCAAATGGATTTTCAGTTATGTACATTATTGCACAAAAATTAGTATGGAAGTCAAATGAGGATGGATATATAGTAGGTTCAAGAGGGTCTGTTGGTTCTTCTTTTGTTGCAAATATGACAGGAATAACAGAGGTTAATTCACTTCCTGCACATTATAGATGTCCAGATTGTAAATATTCTGATTTTACAGACTATGGAGTAAAAAATGGATTTGATCTTCCAGATAAAAAGTGTCCAGAATGCGGAGCTGACCTTGAAAAAGATGGTATGGACATACCTTTTGAAACGTTCCTTGGATTTAATGGAGATAAAGAGCCTGATATTGACTTAAACTTTTCGGGAGAATATCAAGCAAAAGCTCATAAATATACAGAAGTGATTTTTGGGAAAGGAACTACATTTAAAGCAGGAACAGTTGGTACTATTGCTGATAAGACAGCTTATGGATATGTAAAAAAATACTATGAAGAAAGAAATATTCCTGTAAGTAGTGCAGAAGTTGAGAGAATTTCAGTAGGATGTACAGGAATAAAACGTACAACAGGACAGCATCCTCGGTGGAATAATTGTTGTTCCAAAGGGAAGGGAAATATATGAATTTACACCTGTACAACATCCAGCAGATGATGCAAATTCTGATATTATAACTACACATTTTGATTATCACTCAATAGACCAAAATTTACTTAAACTTGATATACTGGGACATGATGATCCAACAATGATTAGAATGCTTTTCGATTTAACTGGAAAGGATCCAACAAAAGTACCTTTAGATGATAAAGAGACAATGTCTATATTTAGGTCAACAGAAGCATTGGGGGTAACTCCTGAACAAATACATTCTGAAGTAGGAACTTTTGGTGTTCCTGAATTTGGAACAAAGTTTGTAAGAGGAATGCTTGTAGATACAAAACCTACAACATTTGGAGAGCTTATAAGTATTTCAGGTCTTTCACATGGTACAGATGTATGGCTTAATAATGCTCAAGAATTAATTAATCAAGGAATTGTTACTTTAAGTGAGGCTATTGGTTGTAGAGATGATATTATGGTTTATCTAATGAAAAAAGGTTTAGAACCAAATCATGCTTTTAAAATTATGGAAACTGTACGTAAAGGAAAGGCTTTAAAAGATCCAGAGAAATGGGCAGAATTTGTAGGTATAATGAAAGAACATGATGTACCAGATTGGTATATAAAATCTTGTGAAAAAATAAAATATATGTTTCCTAAAGCACATGCTGCAGCTTATGTTACAAATGCTTTTAGAATTGCATGGTTTAAGGTACATGAGCCAAAGGCTTATTATACAGCATATTTTTCAATTAGAGCAGATGAATTTGATAGTGATGTTATGATTTATGGAAAAGAAAAAGTATTAAATAAGATGAAGGAAATAGATATGCAAGGAAATAGTGCTACTGCAAAAGATAAAAATATGTATGCAATACTCGAGATAGTACTTGAAATGTATGAAAGAGGAATTAAGTTTTTACCAATAGATTTATATAAATCAGATAGTTCTAAATTTTTAATGGAAGAAGAGGGAATAAGACCTCCTCTAAATAGTATTCCAGGACTTGGAACAGTTGCTGCTGAAAGTATTCAAAAAGCAAGAGAAGAAGAAAAATTTATGTGTATAGATGATATACAGCAAAGAGGAAAAGTTGGTAAATCCGTAATAGAATTATTAAAAAGTGCAGGGTGCTTAGAAGGAATGACACAATCTAATCAAATGAGTTTATTTGTTTAAAAGAGGAGTAAAAAATGAATTTATCAGAAATTATAGATGTAAAATATATAATATATTATTTAATAATAATTAATTGTATAGGATTTTTAGCAATGTTCATAGATAAAGTAAAAGCTGAGAAAAATAGATGGAGAATACCAGAAAATACTTTATTTACAATAACAATGATTGGTGGAGGAATAGGAAGTATTATTGGTATGTATGTGTGTAGGCATAAGACTCAAAAATTAAAATTTGTAATTGGACTTCCAACACTTACTATAACAGAATATATACTAATAATATATGTTTGGATTAATTATTTTTAAAATAAAAACGACAAATAAGTGTCGTTTTTTTTGTTCTTATTAACATGATTTCTATTTTATTACAAATATAATATTTTACATATTTTTCTAAAAATATTGACATAAAATGTAATTTATTGTAAGATTATGGAAGATACATATTGTATTAGGCTGCTCATGTTCTTTTCTATTTTTAGGAGGGATAATATGGCAAAATTAAAAATTAACGAAGAAAACGTAAACAAGAAATGCGACAAATGTTGTGATACATGCAGCCGCGTTAAAGACAGAGGCACATGGCTGCAGTGTACAGTGGACAGCAAAGAGGTGCAGCCGAACTACTATTGCTCTTATTACAGAGGATAGTAGAGAAACTATTGTTAAAGACCAGTCGTATTAGGTGTGTGTCTTTTAAGGCACATACTTAATATTTATTTTATAATTGGAGAATAAATATTGATTTATTTAGCAGGTAAAATTATTAAAGAATTGACAAAAGAAGAATATGGTATTTCAATTGATAATATTGAAAGAATGATAGAATTAGTAAGAAAATGCGATTTTCAAATAATTTCAAAAAATGATAAAGAAATACATAATTTATTTAAAATAGATGGTGAAGATTATATAATTGAATATGTAGAGGAAAATTTAGGCAATTCTCATCTGTTATTATATCCACCAATAAGTTTAGATGGAAAGTTTCACTTTGTTAATCCAATAATTAATATTCAAGGTCATGAAAACTTATCTGCTAAATATCATGAATTATCACATCTGCTTTCAATAGGAAATTGGAAATATGATGATGAAAAGAGAATTATGAAAAGAACTGAAGGAACATTAATACATAGATACAGGTATAATAATGATGAAATTATAGATTTAAACTTAAGAAGAAAAAGAGAAGAGATATTAATAGATGAAAAAATAAATGATATAATTGCATATTATTTATTAGAGAAATTAGAAAATGAAAAAGATATTGAAATCAGGGAAAATAAATATATTAATAAACAAATTAGAGATTTTATTAATAAAAAATATAAAAATAATATAAAAAAATTTATAGG
>JAAWJE010000046.1 GCA_022796725.1 Clostridia bacterium
GAAATACCTGTACCCATGCCGAACACAGAAGTCAAGCTTTTAGGTGCCGAAGATACTTGTGGGATACCCTGCTGGGAAAATAGGTTGTTGCCAGTTTTTTTATTTTATAAAAAAACCAGAAAACAGAATTTGATATTATTTTGTTTTGTGGTTTTTTTGTTTTTAAATACTTGATATATTTAACAAATGTGATAAAATTTAATAGTAAACAATTAATTAACCATGGGAGATAAATATGAGCAGATATATTGACTACTTTAAGCAGATAACAAGAGGAGAAATACTTACAAAGGAAATATTGGAAAAAAGATATAATGAATTTTTAAACTTTATTTATAAATCAAAAGTGTCAGATATTGAAAGAACTCAAGAATTAATCCAATTACGTTTTGACTTTTTAATTGCTAAAGAATTATTGGAAAATTATAGAGCAAACATGAGTTATAAAGAAATGAAAGAAAAATACCTTGAAATAGAAGTTATTTTGTCAGATAGAAAGCAAAAATTAAGTGATAATGCGAAAATTAGAAAAGAGAAAATTAATCCATATAGAAATTTGATTATCCCACAAAACGCAGAAGAATATCAAATAAGAAATTTGTATGAGAGTAGATTAAAAGATTTAGAACAAGAATTAAAAAATGAAGAAGAGCTAAATAATGGAATAAATAATGTAATTGATATATATGCACATTATATGCTTTATGTGGAAGCAGCAAAAATATTATTGGATAAGAAATTAAGAAGAAAAATAGATGAGGAAATTAGTTTAGGATATGATGTTAATTTGGAGAAACAAGAAAATGTCCAGATTTTTAATCTTAAATATAATCAAATAAATAATAAAAGTATTGCTTATGAATTAAAAAATAGATATGGAGATATAATTAGATTTGAACATATAGGATATCTAGAATATACACAGTTTGGAAAAAAATCTCCTATTTTTAAAGATAGAGAAACATTACAAAGATTTATAGTACATAAAATTTATAATAGTATGAAAAATATGGATGGTACAATTCCAGAAAGAAAATTTGATGTGTTTACTTATTTAAATATAAATCAAATGTCATTAGATGAAGATTTTAAAGCCGCACATGCAGATATATTATTTTCTGATGTAAATTTAGAAAATGCAGTAAAATATAATGGTGGATATATTGGAGAAATAGAATATGAAAATGGTGAAATAAAAGTTTTTCATGAAGCAGATAAGTTATGTGCATGTAGAAAATATTATAAAAAGGATTAATATAGGAGGATATATGGAACCAATTTTTAAAAGAATGAATCTTGTAAAATCATTAGTACCAAAACTAAGTACAAGTTTTGATTTTGAATCACTAAATGCTGGATTTGATAAATTTAGATCATCAGTATGTCTTACTGATAAATTTAAAGATGATATTATTATGGAAGTATATAAAGTTTATGCTTCACTTAGTAAATTACTTCATGAAAATAATGGAGAGATACAACAGAAAGAAAGCCTTATGATTGGAGAAGAAATTTCTAATATGGTGAAGTGTATGGAAGAAGATAATAATAAATATTTACCATATTTTTATATGCTTTCTACATTTGATGAAGAACCATTAACAATAGAAAAATTAAAAGATAGATATAATAGAATAAAAAATACAGACGAATATGCTAATAATGCAAATAGTAAACAATCTATTGAAAAAGAACAATCTTTATTAGTTGCTTATTTTGTTTTAACTAATATAGTAAATGAAAATGGAGGAGATTATAAAAATCCTGATAGACTAATGCAAATGGAAACAGCTACTTTCTATTGTCCTGATAAACATATTACTTGGGAATTAGAAGAAGATGCTAAGACTTATAAAGAAATAAATGAAGCAAAACTAAAATCAGCAAGAAACTATTTACCTGTGATATTATTAAGAGAAATTGATGGTAAAATATCTAAGGAAACAGTAGAAGAAAATTATAATATATTTTTGAAATTAAATCCGTTAGGAAAAAATATGGATCATAATTTAAAGGTAGAATTTGAAACAATATATCAAGCAATTCGAGATACAGTATCAGAATATGATAGAGATATTAATGGTGATGATAAAAAGGAGATAATCCAAAATTATGTGAATAATATTCCTAATGTTGATTTAAAAGTTGCTATTTCAATGATGTTCAAAGATAATAAAACATTATCTTCTAGTATGGTTTTAATTACATTAAATGATTTAATTAATGATAAGAAAAAAAATGGAAATGAAAAAGATAGTATTAAAGATATTATAATGTCATTAGATGTTCAATTTATATATATAGTGTTAGATGACTTTATTAAGAAAAATGGAGGAAAATGTACAAGTGAGCAAGCAAAACAAGTATTAGAAGAGGCTAAAAGAAAAGTAGAAGAATATAAGGAATTCCATAAAAGAGAAAATATAACTCCACTTGAAGTTTTTCCTATAACCTCTGAAGAAGATATAGAAGAAAGATATTATGATTTATTATATAATTTTAGAGATAGTATGAAAACAAATGTAAAAACAATAGATGATGTATATAGTCAAAGAGGATTAATAGAGGCTTGCAGAGAATATTATAATATAGTTAAAAATCCAGAAAAAAGAAGAGAGTTAGAAACTGTAAAATTTAAAGTAGATCAGTCAGATAGTTATTCTGATATTGGAGTGAGTGATATTAAGTGTATAAGAAATAGAGAAAGAAAAGATATTACTGAATTTCAAAATACTATGGGAGATAAAATTAAAGTTACAGAGATAGGAAAATTAAGTTATTCAGCTTTTGAAAATACAATTAATGATTCTCAAACAAATTTATTATATTTGATTACAAAAATTTACAATAATACAGGAGATAGAAGTGATTTAGAAAAAGAAAAGAAGTTTTTAATATTTTCTAAATATTTAAATGTAAACGAAATAAAAAATAATCCAACATTGTATTCATTATATGCAGATCAGATTTTTTCTGATATTAGTTTAGAAACTGCTATTGAGAAAAATGGGAAATTAATTGGATACCCTATAAAATGTAAAGATGAAATAACTCAAAGAGAATTTTATCAAATAGTTTTTGATATAAATGCTCTTGCAGCTTGTATAGATTTAGATAAGGTATCTAAAGAGTTCGATGATATTTTAGAAGAAACAAGTGAAGATAAAAAATGGAATCCAAAATTAGCTAGAAGAATAAAAGGAGGAGCGTTAATTGGAGCTTCTAATATACCATTATCAAAAGGATATGCAACTGTAGTTATGTTACATGGAAATGGAACTGATAGCAAAGATGATGCTTTATTTGGTATAGAGTGGTCTGAAGATGCGAAAAATAATACTATATTTAACAGGATAAAAAATTCAAGTAATAGAGATGGGGTATTTAAGTAAGATATGGGAAAAATAATGTGGAAACCAGGAACTTTTGAATATCCTATACCAGCAGTAATGGTAAGCTGTGGAACAATGGAAGAATCCAATATAATTACAGTTGCTTGGACAGGGATAGTTTGTACAAATCCAGCACAAGTATATATATCTGTAAGACCAGAGAGATATTCGTATAATATTATAAAAAATTCTAAAGAATTTGTTATAAATCTTACAAGTGATAAATTAGCTTATGCTACTGATTGGTGTGGTGTTAGAAGTGGAAATAAATATGATAAATTTAAAGAAATGAAGCTTACTAAACAAAAAGCAAACTTTGTTAGTTGTCCAATGATAGAAGAGGCACCTGTATCAATAGAATGCAAAGTTAAAGAAATAAAGGAATTAGGTTCACATCATATGTTTATAGCTGATGTATTAGCAATAAATGCTGAAGAGAAATATATTAATGAGAAAGGTGCATTTGATATAGGAAAATGTAATCTTATGGCTTATGCAAATGGAGGGTATTATAAATTAGGAGAGAAAATTGGAAAATTTGGATTTTCTGTTGAAAAAAAGAAAAGAAAAAAGTAAAAGTAGAAAAGATATGAAATATGTAAATTTTTCATATCTTTTTTTATTACATATCTATTACATATTAGCTATAATACTTGAATATTACATAGATAATGATATAATAATACAAATAAGTATGAGGTAAAATATGTTAAGAAATATTCAAATAAAGATAGTTCTTATATTTATGGTTTTAGGAATGTTAATGCTTGCTTTTTTAGGAATTACGTTTGCGAATCAATTACAAATAATTAATAGTGAAGTCTTAAATGGTCAAAATGTTTCTGATGTTGTAATTATACAATTAGAGAAAATAAAAATAATAACTTTGTTTACAATTGTAGTTTTTGCAATTATATCAATTGTAATAGGAGCATTTTTAATAAAAGTTATAATAGCACCAATGAGTAAAATTGTAAAACATGCAGAATTAATAGCAAGTGGAAATAAATCTAAGGTTAAGTATTTAGAAGAAAATAAAAATAATAGTGGTGTTAATGAGATTACAAAAGCATTTGGATTGATTCATGATGAATTGCAAGAAAACTTAAATGAAGTATCAAGACAAAAAAAACAAATTGAAGCAATATTATTACACATGACAGATGGTATAATAGCATTCAATATGAATGGGGAAATTATTCATATTAATGTGGCATCTAAGAAGTTATTAAATATTAAAGAAGATGAAAATACATTTTCTGATATATTTGGAAGACTAGATATAGATATTAATATGGAAAAAATAATTTATCTCGAAAATATAGCTTCTACAGAACAAAAAATTGTTTTAGGAGAAAAAACATTAAATTTATTTTTTGCACCATTTAAAAATGAAAGTGAACTTCCAGGTGGAGTTATAGTAGTCATACAAGATATTACAGAGCACGTAAAACTTGATACTATGAGAACAGAATTTGTAGCTGATGTATCACATGAATTAAAGACGCCTATAACATCTATAATGGGATATGCAGATACACTTTTAGAAGATGAATGTGACCAAGAGACACAAAGAAGATTTTTGGAGAGAATATCTAGTCAAGCTAAAAGAATGGCAGAACTTGTTACTGACTTATTAACATTATCAAGATATGATACAGGAATGGTAATAACAAAAAAATCAGAATTTGATTTAGGTGAGTTAGTAAAAAATGCTTATGATTCATTGTTATTTGAGATAGAGAAGAAAAATCAAAAAGCAGAGTGCTTTGTAACTGCTAATGTTCCATTAGTATTTGCTGACAAATCAGGAATAGAAAGAGTTGTAATTAATATACTAACTAATGCAATAAAATATACGCCAGATGGAGGATATATAAAAATATATGTTGGTTTTGTATATAATGATGCTTATATAAAAATAATTGATAATGGAATAGGAATAGCAGAAGATGAAGTTGATAAAGTATTTGAGAGGTTTTATAGAGTAGATAAAGCACGTACAAGAGAAATGGGAGGAACAGGACTTGGATTATCTATTGCAAAAGAGATTCTAGAAAAAAATGATTCTAAAATAAATATTAAAAGTGAACTTGGAAAAGGAACAGAAGTTGTAATTAGAATTCCAACAAATCAAAAGAATAATAAATAAAAATACAAAAGAAAATTAATAAAAATAGGGAATGGTGATTTATATATGAAGGAATTATTATTAGATATAACTTTTATAGAGAAAGGAAAAATAATTTTTATAATATTATTTTTTATAATAATATGTCTTATTTTGATGATTACATATAAGATAGATAATCTACCAAAAAGACCAAGAATAAGAAGAAAAACAAATGAAGAAAGAAATAGAAATATAGATGAATATAAAGAAGAAGTAATTGATAATAAAGAAGAATTTGAAAGACTTAAAGAAGAAAGCAATGATTTATTTATATCTGATAATAATATAGAAGAAAATAGTGAAGATTATAACTTTTTAGAGGACTTAAATAAAAAAGAAGAAATAGAAGAAGATGATGACATTGATATATATGCATATGATAAATCATTATACGAAGATATACCAGATGATGAAGAAGATACTGCTGAAGAAGATATAGTAGAAGAAAAAGAAGAAATAGATCCAAAAATAAGTGAGACTACTATACTTCCAGAAATAAGTGAAGATTTAGATTCACTAAAAAAACAAATATTTAGTGAAAACAATGTTACAGATGAAATAATAGAAGAACCTAAAATAAATAACATTTCAACACTTCCAGAAATAGACGAAGATTTAGATGCACTAAAAAAGCAGATATTTAGTGAAAATAAGATTGCAGATGAAATAATAGAAGAACCTATAAGAGACGAAAAGGAAGAATTTGCTGAAGAAGTAGATAACAATATAGAAGAGACATTTGATAATAAGGAAGAAATAAAAGATAATATAAATGATGATGAAAATGCTATAAACTTAAGATATGATGAACCTACTGAAGAATTAAATATTGGTTCTTTTATAGATGATGAAGATTTAGAAGATGAAAAATTTTTATATGAAAATATGTTTTATGAAAAAGAGTCTAATGAAAAAACAACAGAAGATAATTCTAAAAAGAAATAAGTAAAATGGAAAGGAAGTAAATAAAGTTGAGTCCAAAAGTTAAGAATATTATAGAATGGTGTTATTGCTTTGTAATTGCTGTAGTTTTAGCAATTGTTGTAAGATATTTTGTAGGAACTCCTACAATAGTAAAACAAGTTTCAATGAAACCTACTTTAATAGAAAATGATAGGTTAATATTAAATAGATTAGCAGTAACTTTTAATCATAAATGGAAGAGAGGAGAAATAATTACATTTGAAGCTCCTAGTGACTCTAATGTAAGATTAGAAAATGCAGATTTATCTAATCCAATTGCTAAATATGATAATAATCCAGATTCATTAATAGAAAAATTTTCTTATTATGTTTTAGAAATTGGAAAAATGAGTTATATTAAAAGAGTAATAGGATTACCAGGTGAACATGTACAGATAAAAGATGGAAAAGTATTTATTAATGGAAAAGAACTAGAAGAAAAATACTTAAATGGAATAGAAACAGGAGATATGAATGGTATATTCACAGATGTAATTGTTCCTGAAGGGACTTTATTTGTAATGGGAGATAACAGACCACATAGTACAGATAGTAGATGTTTTGGATGTATTCCATTTGCAAAAATAGAAGGAAAAGTAGCTCTTAGATTTTGGCCATTAAATAAATTTGGAAAAATAAAGTAGGAGAATATATTTTGAATTTCAATAAAATAATAGGTAATGATAATATAAAAAAAGAATTAAAAGATATAGTAGATAGTAATTTATTAGGACATAGTTATATTTTTCAAGGAACAGAAGGAATAGGAAAAATATTATTTGCTAAAACTTTTGCAGAAGAAATATTATGTGAAAATAATAATAGTTGTGGTAGTTGTAAATCTTGCATTATGTTTAATTCAGATAATCATCCAGACTTTATGATAATTAATTTAGAAGAAACAATTATAAAGATTGAAGAGATAAGAGAATTAATTAAAAAAGTTATAGAGAAGCCGATAATATCTACACATAAGGTATATATTATAAATGTCGCTGATAAGATGACAAAAGATGCACAAAATTGCTTATTAAAAACATTAGAAGAACCACCAGAATATATGACAATAATTTTAATAGCATCGAATGAAAATTTATTATTACCTACAATAAAATCAAGATGTACAAAGATAAGCTTTAATAAACTTTTGAAAGAAGACATGAAAAAATATATAGAACTAAAAAAAATAGAAGACTTAGATGAAGATTTTATAGATTTATGTAATGGTAGTATAAAAAGATTAGAAAAAATTATAGTAAATAAAGATAGATATAATGAGATTAAAAACTTATTTAAAGAAGTTGAAAAAAGAAATAAATTAGATTTTTATATATTAGGAAAAGATTTATTTGTAAAAGAAAATATTCAAGATATTCTTGAATATTCAATAAATGTTATATATAATTTAAGATTAAAAAATAAAAAGTTATTAGAATGTATATCAGTAGTACAAAATGCAATAAATAAAATTAATTCAAATTGTAATTTTGATATGTGTATTGATAATATGTTATTTAAGATATGGGAGGAAGTTAATGAAAACTATAGTTGGAGTTAGATTTAAAAAAATGGGAAAAATATATTATTTTGACCCAGGAGATTTAAAAATAGAGCAAGGGACTGATGTAATTGTTGAAACAACATTAGGAGATGAATATGGAGAAGCGGTAATAGGAAATAAAGAAGTTGAAGATGAAGAAATATCTAACCCACTAAAGAAAGTAATTAGAATTGCAACAGATAAAGATAAAAAGATGTATGAAGAATTTAAGGAAAAAGAAGAAAAAGCATTAAAAAAATGTGAAGATAAAATAAAAAAACATAATTTAGAAATGAAATTAATAGATTGTGAATATAAATTTGATGGTTCAAAACTAATTTTTTATTTTACAGCAGATGGAAGAATTGATTTTAGAGAACTTGTAAAGGATTTAGCAGCAATTTTTAAAACAAGAATAGAACTTAGACAGATTGGAGTAAGAGATGAAGTAAAAAGAATTGGCGGAAATGGAATGTGTGGAAGACAATTATGTTGCTGTTCTTTTTTAGGAAATTTTGAAACAGTATCTATAAAAATGGCAAAAGAGCAAAATATATCATTAAATCCATCTAAAATATCTGGAAACTGTGGAAGACTAATGTGTTGTTTAAAATATGAACAAAATGTTTATGAAGAAAAATTAGATAGACTTCCAAGGATAGGATCAATTGTAAAGTGCCAAGAGGGAACAGGAGAAGTATGTGGAATTGAAACATTAAAAGAACTTGTAAAAATAAAACTTACTGATGGAAATGAGACATATTTTAGAAAATATAAATTAGAAGATATAGAAATTATAAAAAATGCAGAAGAGGATTCAGACAAATTAGAGGTAGATAATAATGAAGAATTAAAGGAATTACAAGAACTAGAAAAGCTAGAACAACTTGAAAGTAAAAATATTAATGAAGATATTTAATATATGTAGTTGAAAAAAATATATAAACTTATTATAATATATAAAACATTATCGAATGGAGGTGTTATAGATGGCTTATAAAATTTCTGATGAATGTATAAAATGTGGAGCTTGTGCTGGTTCTTGTCCTGTATCATGTATATCAGAAGGTGAAAATACATATGTTATAGATCCAGAAAAATGTATTGAATGTGGTACTTGTGCGGGAATATGTCCAGTTGGAGCGCCAAAATCTGAATAAAATATTAGCATAATAGTAACAAATAACATATTTTATAATAAAAATTCCTCTCTTGATAGAATTTTATTAACTTTCAAGAGAGGAGAAATGTATGACTAACATACTTACTAATAAAAGTTTGTTAGTTATTTTTTTATTTATAACATTTTTTACATGGTGTATATCCACGATTTTTAGCTTTAGATAAAGTTGTTTTTATTTTGCTTTTTCTTAAATAAGAACAACCATTTTTATGATATTTTTTGCCTGTATTTGTTATATATACAGTAGTTGAAGAATTATTAGTAACAGTTATTTTGCAAGTATATTTCTTGTTTCCAATTTTAGCTGTAATAATAGTTGTACCTTTCTTTTTTGCTGTTACTTTTCCTTTACTTGATACTGTTGCTACTGATTTTTTAGAACTTGACCATTTTGCTTTCTTTTTTGTTCCAGTTACCTTTAATGTACACGTTTTGCCAACTTTTAATGTTTTTTTAGTAGTATTTATTTTTATTGATGATGCTTGAGCTGCATAAGAAATATTTTGTGTTTGTAATATAGTAGTACTTATCATTGTAAAAGTTGATAGAATAATTAATGTAGATAATAAAAATTTCTTTAAAAATTTCATATTGTAGTCCCCCTATTTATTTATATAATTTACATAATAGTGTAATGTAGTTAATTTTACATGTCAATATTATTTACAAAAAATTGGAAAAATAATATATATTCTATAATTATAACTAATTTTACAAATATGTGTAATAAAAAATAAACCAAGAAAATATTATATATTTCTTGGTTTATTCTATGAATTAAAACAATAAAGATATAGATTGTTATTCTTTATTTGTCATTTCTTCTAAATCTAGTAGCTCTTGCCATCTACTATCAACTTCGTCTTGGAATTCTTTAATCATCCATTCATTACCTGGTTTAAACATGTGTGCAAATCTCTTTTGTGGACGTAAGAATTCTTCTATTGGAAGTTTTTTAGCTGGTTTATATGTAATTTTATATTTACCATCAATAACTTCGTATAAAGGCCAATAACAAGTGTCAGCAGCAAGTTTATTTATTTGTATTAAATCTTCTGTATTATATCCCCATCCTCTAGGACATGGAGCCAAAACATTTAAGAATGCTGCACCTTCAGTATATATAGCTTTTTCAGCTTTTTCAAATAAATCTTTATAATTTCCCATAGCAAGAGTTTGAGCTACATAAGGAATATGATGACCTACCATTACTTTAGATAAGTCTTTTCTAACTTGCATTTTTCCAGGAATTACAGTTCCAGCTGGAGATGTTGTTGTATCAGCAAATCTTGGTGTTGCAGAAGAACGCTGAATGCCAGTGTTCATATATGCACCATTATCATAACATACATATACCATGTCATGACCTCTTTCCATTGCTCCAGATAAACTTTGAAGACCAATATCATAAGTTCCACCATCTCCACCAAAAGCGATAAATTTTGTATTTTTATCTTCTGGTAATTTTCCTTGTTTTTTCATTGATTTATATGCAGCTTCAGCACCAGATAAAGTAGCACCAGCACATTCAAAAGCTGTATGTATAAATGAATCTGTCCAAGCTGTATAAGGATATATGAAAGTTGAAACTTCCATACAACCAGTAGCATTTGCAATTACAGCATGATCTTCTGGTTTTACAGCTCTTAAAATCATTCTTGCAACAGAAGGAGCGCCACAACCAGCACACATTCTGTGACCAGATGTTAATCTAGAAGGTCTTTCTGCCATAATTTCTTTATGATTATAAGCCATTATTTATCCCCCCTTACACCTAAATATCTATAAGGATTCTCAACTGTTCCTTTTTTCATTATTTCTTGTAAATCATTATAAACTTTTTCAATATCATCTGATTTAGTATCTCTACCACCAATACCATAAATATAGTTAACAACAGGTACAGTAGCTTTTGCATTATATAATCCTGAAACAACATCTTCATATAAAGCTCCACCTGCAGCATTTAAGGAATCAGCTTTATCTAATACAGCAATAGCCTTTAAGTTCTTTAATGCTTCTGCAATTTCTTCAGCAGGGAAAGGTCTATATACTCTAACTTTTAGTAAACCTGCTTTTATACCTTTTTCTCTTAGCTTATCTATAGTATATTTTGTTGTTCCAGCTGTTGAGTTCATACAAACGATAGCGATATCTGCATCATCTAATTTATATTTTTCAAAGAATTCATATTTTCTTCCAGTCATTTTTTCAAAGTCTTTTGCAACTTCTAATATTACTTTTTTAGCATTTTTCATTGCTTCTGATTGTTGTTTTTTATGTTCAAATAAATATCCTTGTAAGTCTAAAGGTCCAACAGCTATTGGATTTTTATCATCTAATAAATAATGTTCAGGATTGTATTTACCTACAAATTCTTTTACTTTTTCATCTTCTATTAATTCAATATTTTCAATTGAATGAGAAGTTATAAACCCATCTTGACATACCATAAGTGGTAGTAAAACATCTTTATGTTCTGCGATTCTATGAGCCATGATTAAATTATCATAAGCTTCTTGATTATTTTCTGAGAATAATTGTATCCATCCACTATCTCGAGCCCCCATTGCATCTGAGTGATCATTATGGATATTAAGAGGTCCAGATACAGCTCTATTTACTAAACTCATAACAATTGGTAATCTTAAACTAGAAGCTATATAAATCATTTCCCACATTAAAGATAATCCATTTGATGATGTGGCTGTCATAGCTCTTGCACCAGCAGCTTCAGCACCGATACAAGCACTCATTGCACTATGTTCACTTTCAACAGCAACAAATTCCGTATCAACAGTTCCATTACTTACAAAAGTAGAAAAATATTGTGGAATTTCTGTAGAAGGTGTAATAGGAAATGCAGCTACAACATCTGGATTTATTTGTTTCATAGCTGTTGCAGAAGCTTCATTTCCACTTAATCTTTCTCTAATTCCCATATTAAACCTCCTTTTCTATTGCTTTAAAAGGACAAGCTTTTGCACATACCATGCAACCTTTACAAGCATCATAATTAAAATCTTTTCTTTTTTGGTCTTTTCCAACAGGAATAGCATCATCAGGACAAACTGGGAAACAAAGACCACATTGAGTACATTTTTCTTCTATCCAAATAGGCTTTTGAGAACGCCAATCACCAGTTTTAAATTCTCGTGCATTACCAGCATCATAAATATTTCCACCAATAGTTAAATCTTGCCATGGTGTACTAGTGTTTAATTTATCATATGTCATATATTATCATCCTTTCTATTTATATTTTCTCAACTTGTTTTAATGCTAATTCTAAAGCTTTCATATTTCCTTCAATTACTTCAGGTTTTTTAGCAAATTTATGTTTAAAAGATCCCATCATATCAGCTAAAAATTCTTCATCAGACATAATATTACTTACCTTTACTATTGAAGCAAGCATTGGTGTATTTGGAAAGTATTTTCCTAAAGTATCAATTGATATTTTCCTAGCATCTATTTTATAGATACTTCCAGAATAACCATTTAGTAATCTCTTAATTTCATCATTATCTTTAGTTGTATTAATAACAATAGAACCAGTTTCTTTTAATCCAGAAGTAACATCAACTGTTTCTAGAAGGCTATCATCAACAACTACTACATAGTCAGGTTCATAAATATTACTATGAATAGTAATTGGACTTGTGCTAATTCTGTTATAAGCTGTTATTGGAGCTCCCATTCTTTCTGGACCATATTCAGGGAATCCTTGAATATATTTTCCAGTATTAAAAGCAGCATCAGCTAATAATAATGAAGCAGTTTTGGCTCCTTGACCACCTCTACCATGCCACCTTATTTCAATCATATTATCCATATTAACCTCCTTTATATAAATAATAAATTATTTTTTAATCATATCTAATGTAAATTCATATCCGATTCCATCAGCATCAGTAAGTACAGCTGATTTATAAGTTTTGTTTCCATCTGTTACTATTACTTTACATACTTTATATATACTAGAAACTTCTTTAATAGGACCTTGAGCTTTAAATTTACCAGATTTAATTGAGTTTTCTATATCTATGTAATAAAGTTTGCCTGATGATGAAAGTAATAATAAAATAGGATATTTGTAATTAGAATATGAAAAATCATATACTCCTATAATAGTTTCAGATATTCCAGAAACATTATATTCAACACCAATTTTTGTAGTAGTCTTTTTAGGTAATAATTCTTTAGCCTTATTAGTAAGCATAATAGTTAAATTATTATCTGCTGATAATACAGTAATAAAATATTTATCATTTGTATCAACGTAAGACGTATAAGATTTTCCATTGGTTCCTGTTGTAGAAGTAATTATTTCATTACTAGAAGTTTGATTGTTATTAGTTATTATATTAGAATTTACTTCATTAACAGTAGTTATATATTCTGGTAATGATACAGTTACATTAGAATCATCTATTATTTTAACTTCAACTTCAGAAGAAGTATGATTTTGATTATCAAAATTAAAAGTGTTTATTCCAGCTTTAGGAAGTATATATCTTATAAGTAAAACGGCAAAAATAATAAAAATTAACAAAACTAATAATTTAATTATTAATTTTTTCTTTCTT